>JAZQVK010000179.1:0-2891 GCA_045631765.1 Eubacteriales bacterium | reverse complement strand
GGTATGACGTAGATTTCCCAGACGTTATCACAGAGAGAAAACGGTACTATACCGAAAATGCCCGCTATCACATGCTGGCAGGCGACGTGAGAAAGCCGATGTGGCTTTCGGGTATCCCTCAAAGACAAAAGGCCATCGTTGTCATGGAGGGCGTGAGCATGTACCTCTCGCTTCAAGAATTGCAATCTGCCCTTGAAGCGCTCTGCAACCGCTTTGCCGAGGTTGCATTGCTTATGGATTGTTATACCGTATTGGCCGCTAAAATGTCGCGATATAAAAACCCGATTAATGATGTAGGCGTTGTGTCCGTTTACGGCATCGACGATCCCGGCGCATTGCAGGTAAGCGGTCTCCGTTACGTAAAGGAGCATACTATGATGCCAAAACGGTACGTTGACCAATTGCAAGGGCTGGGAAAATGGGTGTTCCGCCGGTTGTATGCAGGCGGCTTTTCAAAAAAGCTCTATAAATTGTACGAGTATAGAAAGAATTTATAAAAAGGAGCCACCGGCTATGCGCGAGATCAGAAACATCGGTATTTTTGCGCACGTGGATGCGGGCAAAACCACCCTGTCCGAGCAAATATTATCTCATACCGGTGCTATCCGCACCGTTGGCAGTGTCGATATGGGAACCGCACATACCGATGACCTTCCGGTTGAGCGTCGGCGAGGCATCTCTGTCAAGGCCACCTGTGTTTCCGTTGATTATCAAGGGGTGCGGATCAACCTGATTGATACACCGGGGCATGCGGATTTTTCGGCAGAGGTAGAGCGGTCTATGTGGGCGCTTGACGGCGCGGTGCTGGTGGTCTGTGCGGTGGAGGGGGTGCAGCCGCAAACCGAGGTGCTGTTTGAGGCCATGGTAAGGCAGAACATTCCCGTGCTGTTTTTTATCAACAAGACAGACCGTGAAAATGCCGATGTGCCGCGCGTGATGGCGCAGATCAAGCGTTTTCTGACACCAAAGGCCGTTATGCCATCCGACACGGAAGCGGTAAGCGAGCTGGTCTGCGACCATCGCGACGACCTGCTGGAGCGATACTTAAACGGGGAAGTGTTTTCTGCCGCTCTGCTTGATGAGCAGCTGGCGGATTTAACGCACGCCTGTGCTGCCTATCCCGTTCTGTACGGATCGGCTTTGAAAAACAACGGTGTGCGAGAGCTGTTAGACGGTATCGTCACCTATCTACCCGGGCCGAAGAGGGAGGATAAGCTGTGCGGCGTTGTTTTTGCCGCGCGGCAGGATAAAAGTCTTGGCAGGGGCGTTTGGGTGCGTCTTTACGGTGGCGCGCTTGAGACGCGCGAGAGCATGGAAATTGACGTAGGCACAGATCCCCTTACGGGGGAGGTGAAGCGCGCGCCGTATAAGATCACGCAAATACAAAATGCTGATCTTGCCCCCACCGGTCGCATATCCTGCGGCGAGATCGGTGTTGTCTATGGGCTGGGTGACGTGCGGATCGGTCAGATCCTCGGTGATGCGGGGTGCCTTGACAGAGCCATTGAGCCCGGGCAGCTGCGAACGCCTCTTATTACGGTGCAGGCGATCCCTGCTACCCCGGATGAGATGCAAGCGCTGCGCCGCGCGTGCGAGCTCCTATCAAGCGAGGATCCGCTTTTGCAGGTGCAGTACGTCAGCATGCTGAATGAATTGCATCTGAAGGTAATGGGCACGATACAGCTGGAGGTCATCGGTGAGCTGCTAAAGACGCGCTTTGGTCTGAGCGTCACCTTTGATACGCCTGCCATCATTTATAAAGAAACCGTCTCCTCTCGCTGCGAAGGCTTTGTGGCATATACGATGCCAAAGCCTTGTTGGGCAATTTTGAAATTTGTAATAGAACCGGCTGAGCGGGGAAGCGGCGTTACGTTCTCCTCCTCTGTTCCCGTTAGCAAGATCATGGCGTGCTACCAGCGGCAGGTAGAGAATACGATCCCCGTTGCGCTGAATCAAGGGCGCCTTGGCTGGCAGGTGACGGATGTGAATATCAAGCTGGTGGATGGCGAGCATCACCTGGTGCACACGCACCCGCTGGATTTTATCGTCGCTACGCCAATGGGCATCCAGGATGGATTGCAGCGTGGCGGCAGCACCTTGCTTGAGCCGATCCTTGCGGTACGCTTTATTCTGCCAAGTGATTTTGTCGGGCGGGTGATGAGTGATGTTATCGCCATGCGCGGCGAGGTGCTTGATAGCACCTATGATGGTGACCGCGTGATCCTGAACGCCCTGATCCCCGTTCAGTCCAGCTTGGATTATTCTACCACCCTTGCCATGTTTACAAGTGGCCGCGGCACGATGAGCGTAAAGCTGCACGGCTATAAGGAATGTCCGCTTGAATGGGGGGCAACCGCCAAACGAAGAAGCATTGACCCGCTCGATACCAGTAAATACATCCTCGCCGTCCGCGGCGCCCTTACGGGTGATATCTTCACGTTTGAGTGACGTGTTAGCGAGCTTGTAATGTGACGTAAACAAACCTCACAAGCGCCAATATGACAGCAGATCAGGCATCGAAAATTAGCCCTGATGCCTTTTTGCTTGAAATTTGTCTATAATAAGCACAAGTGAATAGTGACTTAAGCGGTTGCTTCGGCAACTGGGAAACTTACCGCAAACCTGACAGGCTTGCGGTAACTTCCGGCGAAATGCACTTTCGGTCGCGGACTCGTCAACTGATGGGATAATTGTCATCTTTTTTTGCGTCTGCGCTCATGTGCGGATGCTTTTTTCTTTTCTCCTCTTTGTGTAAAATTTGCCTTTGACGAGATTGCGGACTTCTTTCCCGATATGAAACCGAAGGAGGTAAAGGACAAGATCATTGAGATTTTGTTTGCTTGGTACGATTCACAGCATAACGCGGTAATGAATGAGCCTACCGAGCTTGA
>JAZQVK010000178.1:0-4300 GCA_045631765.1 Eubacteriales bacterium | reverse complement strand
TTCAGCAGCACGCCGCCGCCCTCGCCGCGCCAGGTGGCACGCCAGGAGCCGCTATCGTAATAGCACTGCGCGCGGTACCAGTTGGTGATCATCCAGTTCACGCGCTTGATCTCGCCTACGCCGCCCTCCTGCACGATCTCGCGCATCTTGCGGTAGATGCAGTTGGTACGCTGGTTAAACATCATGGTAAAGGGCACGCCGGTCTCCTTGGCGACGGCGTTCATCTCCTTGACCTGCTTGGTGTATACGCCGGCAGGCTTCTCGCACACCACGGCGATGCCCTTCTTCATGGCGTAGATAGACATTTCGGGGTGGAAGTAGTGGGGGATGGCCACGATCACCGCGTCTACGTTGCCCGCGTCGATCAGGTCCTTACCCTCTGCATAGCAGGCAAAGCCGCCATCCGGGAATTTTTCCTGCATGCGCGCCAGCTTGCCTGCATCATGGTCGGCAATGGCCGTGACGCACGCGTCGGGCACCAGGCCCTTCTGGAAGTTTTCGAGATGGGCGCTACCCATGTTACCTACACCGATAATACCGTAACGAATCATTTTCTTTACCCAACCTTTCTCTGTTTCCTCATAGCCGCAGTCACCAAGCACACGGCGAATGCCCGCACAGGCGGCGTCAAAGGATTCTTGATTATTGTTATAAACATATTTGTTTTTCATTTCCGTATTGTCGATCTGCCCGTAGCCGGCAAACACGGCTAAATGCGGCTCGATCGTCAGCGTGGCATCGCGCGGGATACGCGCGATCAGCTCGCGCAGAAGGCCGTCGCCCTCGCCGGCGGGCACCAGCTCGCCCGTTTCGCGGATCACGTCCTTGATGTGAAAGTAGCCGATCTTGCCAAGCAGCTTATCCATGGCTGCCCGCATATCCTGCCCGCACTGGATAAAGTTGGCCGGGTCGTAGATAAAGCGCAGGCCGGGCACGCGGCAGATCAGCCTTTCTACCCGCGCAGCCACGTCGCCAAAGATATCCTTTTCGTTTTCGTGGTAGAGGTGAATGCCCTCACTCTCTGCCAGCGCTACCATGCGGCTAAGGCGGGCAACTACCTCGTCCTCCTCGCCATCACCGGCCTTAAAGAAGCTGAACATGCGCACACGGGTGCAGGAAAAGATCTTGCAAAGCGAAAGAATATGGCGCACCTTGCCAAGATATTCCTCAAAATCACAGGTAATATCCACCTTGCCAAGCGGCGAGCCGATGCTGAATACGGTGATACCTGCATCTGCCAGCTCCTTGGCATAGGCACGCGCCTCGTCCTCGGTAAAATCGAGCACGTTTTTCCCGTCTATCGAGCGAAGCTCCAGGTTCGGGATGCGGTTGCGCCGCAGGGCGGCTATCTGCTCGGCAAGCGAGCTGCCTGCTTCATCTGCAAAAGCACATAGCTGTAGCATAAAAATCCTCCCAATTTTTTGGTAATTTCATTATATAATAGTAAATAATAAAAAACAATATTATTTTTTACGGTTTGCTATTGCATTTTCTACCAAACCGTGATAAGATGATGCAAAAGGGGGGTGACGGTATGCAGGTAATAAAGCTGACGGACAAGCACTGCGCCATGACCTATATGGTCTATGACGAGCCGCAGGTCGAGGATTTTTCTAAGCACATGCATCTTGATTACGAGCTTTTGTACTTCGTGCGCGGCGAGGCCGAGTACCATATCGAGGCACAAGTCTTTACCCTGCGCCCGCACGACCTGGTGTTTATTCCCCCGAACCAGTATCACTATCTGCGCCCGCTCTCGCAGGCGGCCTACGAGCGATACGTGATCAATTTTGAGCCGCGCGTCCTGCCCGGTGAAAACCAGATGCGCATTGACGATCTGCCCACCGTGATGAATATTGAGAACAATCGCCTTTTGCGCGATTGCTTTGAAAAGCTTTCCGACTATACCGTGCGATTTTCGGAGGCGGATGCCCGCCTGCTTTTGCGCGGTGCGCTGCGCGAGATATTGCTTTGCCTGCTGTATGAAACGCCGGTCTCGGAAAGCAGCCGTATCCGGCATAACCCGATCATTGACCGCATCATTGCCCTGATCGACGAGCACCCGGAGCGCGAATGGAGCGCCGAGGCGCTCTCGGCTGAGCTGTTTCTTTCCAAATCCCACATTCAAAACACCTTTAGCCGACATATGGACATCGGGCTAAAGAGCTACATCAACAGCAAAAAGGTGCTGTACGCCCAGTCGCTGCTGCTGGCGGGTGACCGCCCGGCCGACGTCTGCGAGGCCTGCGGCTTTCACGATTATTCTACCTTTTACCGCCTGTACCGCAAGGTGACCGGCACCACCCCCACCTCTGCCGGGCGGGAATGACGGTGGGCCAGCCGATAACAGCCGCCATCTAACGAAGCCTCCCTCCGGGAGGTAGCGAAGCGAAGCAATCTAAGCCTCCCTCCGGGAGGTAGCGAAGCGAAGCGGAGCGGCCGTGCGGTAGTGAATGACAGCCCGGTGGGCTGTCAGAGCCGCACGGTGACCGAGCCGCAGCGAGACGGTGGCATTTTGCCGCAGGCAAAATGACGGAAGGAGTACCGGGTAGGAGAGAATACAAAAGGTAAAAATGTATTCATTGATGTAGATTTACTACAAGGTATTTGCTTATTCGTTTGCTTTGTTTTACGAAACAAAGCAAGAATAGAGTTTATCTATCAGCCTATTGTCTCTACCCGTTACTCCCTCAGTCACGGCAAGCCGTGACAGCTCCCTCCCGGAGGGAGCCTAAGGAACTCCCGGAAGGAGCCTAAGGAACTCCCGGAGGGAGCCTAAGGAACTCCCGGAGGGAGCCTAAGGAACTCCCGGATGGAACCTAAAGGTTGAATAAAGCGGAGGCGCCCATTCCGCCCGTGCCCACCATGCAAAGAAAAAAGAGCCTTGCGGCTCTTTTTTCTTTTTTTGGTTAATCCTCGCTGTCCGGGATGAGCGGGAAGCCATCCATTTCCACGTCGGAGCCGAAGACGTTCTTATTACGCTCGGCAACCACCTGGAACTGGATAAATTCGGTTTCGGGGAATCGGTTACCCGAGATCTCTACGTTCATGGCACCGTTGATATGAATAACGGGCTTCGGATTATCCATGGATTCCGGATCCTCGGGGAACTGACCGAAGTCGTTACCCACGAACTCGCCAAAGTAGTTATCCTTGATCACCACGTCCTTGGCCGAGTTGATAAACACGGCGTAATCGGTGGTACGGTTGATGATCTTGTTATTGGTGATCACGATGTTCTTGTAGAGCAGGTAATCCTCTGCTACGTTCATGCCAAGACCCTCGACCGATACGGGCGAGTAGCGATCCTGGTTCTTGAAGTAGCCGGTGTGGTCGATGAGGTTACGGTCTACCAGCATGTTCTCGGTAACGCCGGATTCGCCCCAGTAGATCTCGTACAGGATGGCGGCGCAGGCCATACCGATATTGCGGAAGGTGCAGTTCAGGATCTTACCGCCCGATGCCTTGATCAAGAGGCCACGGGAGCGGATGTTCTGGAACTTACAGTTATCGAACACGAAGTTGTTCGAGGACATATCCATGTTATCGATCAGCACCTTCTGATCGGCCTTCCAGGAATCGTCATCCAGGTTGAAGCGGGCAAGGGCATCAAAGTTCACCGCTTCGGTCGCGACCTTGACGGTTCTGTATTCTACCGTAACGGTGGCGCCGTTCTTGACGCCGTACTCGGTCCAGGAGAAGGTCTTGGAGCCGGCGTTACGCTTGGTGGCGGAAAGAGCCGGGGTATCGGCTACCAGCTGACCGTCAGAGGTGTAGATGAAGACGCGATCGCCCTTCTTGAAGTCGTAGCAGAAGCCGCCGGGGGTGCCGGGCTTGCCCTCAGAATACCCATAGGAGTACTCAGAATAGTTACCCTTGTAGGTGATGGTGGTGGTACCGTCACCATTATCAACGGCAGAGGCGATACGGCCGTGCGTTGCGTTCTGGTTGGTAGCATCGTCACACATGTTTTCAAACAGGCAAGAGGTAGCCAGCGAGCCCTCGCCACAGCGGGTGGTGTGGGTCGCGTCGATCGAGCCGATGTGCGCGGGCGAGCCGCGGAAGCGGCCAAGCTCGTCGATCTCTACCTCAAGATCAACGCCGTACTTCTGTTCCAGTGCGAGGTAGGCGTTGTAGGTCGCCTCGTCAATGATCTCACCGCTGCGGGTGGTATCACATACGCGGTAGTAGGTGGTAGCGGTCAGCGCATCCTGCTCTACGTAGGCAAAGCCGGCTGCTGCACCGTAGATGTTGAAGTCAATGAACTTGACGTTCTTGGTATTGGTCTGGATGCCAATGG
>JAZQVK010000177.1:0-8374 GCA_045631765.1 Eubacteriales bacterium | reverse complement strand
GCCGCCTGCCACTCGATCACGGCCTCTGCCTCGTCACTAAGGTCAAACGGAATGCCGATCAGCACGCGCGGCTTGATGATCATATTGCCGCAGGTCAGATGAATGGCATGGCCGATCATGGTACGCGTAGCCTCGGCATCGGCCACGATGCCGTCACGCAGCGGATGAACCAAGCGTAGATTTTTAGCGGCATCGGCCGCATCACGCTCGGCCTCCCCGCCGATAGAATACAGGCGATTGGTATCGCGCGCAATAGCCACAACCGTAGGCTCCTTAGCGATGATACCCTCCTCGGCGGTGCTGACAAGCATATTCGCACTGCCAAGGTCTATTCCTATCTCCTTATGCATGGTTCCCCCTATTGATCACCACAGGCCATCCTGTAGCGAAAGTCATACGATTTTATTATACAACAGTACAAGGCAAAATGCAATGTGTTTTTTCTGTTTTTGTGCAAAAATATCTCACACACGCCCTTTCTGCGAGGGTGTTTGCGCCAGCACGGCAAAAACGACCTCTTTTGCCTTGCCCTCGCGGCGCAAAAGCCGCGCGCAGGCAGCCAGCGTAGCGCCGGTGGTTATCACGTCATCTACCACGATCACGCGCTTGCCGGCCAGCCCCTGCTGTGGGCGAAGCGTATAGCTCTCACGGGCGGCGGCAAAGCGTGCCGTGCGGGAAAGCCGCTTCTGCTCGCTCCCCTTGGCGGCATCCTCACGGGTGAAGGCACATGTAAACCGGCAGCCAAGCTGCTTGGCAAGTGCCGCTGCCAGGGCACCGGCATGGTCAAAGCCGTCACGCCGGCCGGCGCTCTTGCTGCGCGGCGGGTAAGTGACCACCCATTCCCCGGGCTGCTCTACCAGGCCGGAAAGAGGCAGTGTCAGCTCTTTGGCGAAAAATTCCTGCAATATTTTCAGGTTACGGTGCTTCAGCGCATAGATCATCTTGGCCGAGGCATCGTCTGCACCCGGGCGATAGCGAAACAGCTTTACCATACGGTGAACACCGCAGCGCGGCAGCTCGCGTGGAACGCACAGGCAATCTCCCATGCGGCCGGCACAGACCGGGCAGGTCACCTCTTTATCATTTTCATACAGGGTGCGGCACATGGGGCAAAGCGGCAGCTCACTGCCCGGCGGCAGGCGCGTTCCACAAACCGCGCAGCGCGGCACGAATAACAGATTTGGCAGGATATGCCACACCCGTTGCCAAAAGGAAGCAGTCTTCATCACGCCTCCCCGGCCAGCAGGCGAGCGGCTAAGCAGGTATAGCGCATATCATGCCGGTTGTTGGCGATCATGCGGTCAATAATCTCCCTGCGGCCAACCAGCACCACCATCTCTCTTGCCCGTGTAACGGCGGTGTAGATCAGATTGCGCGTTAATAGCTGGGGGGCGCAGCCATAAAGCGGCACCAGCACCACGGGGTACTCGCTGCCCTGGCTCTTATGCACGGTAATGGCATACGCGTGCTCTAACTCCTCTAACATGCTGTATTCGTACTTAGCAAGCCGATCGTCAAAGCGGATGTAAAGCATCTCATCGCGCGGCTCGATACGCTCGATCACGCCAATATCCCCGTTAAAGACGCCGCTGCCGCCTAAGCTGCCCTTTTCCCACTCGATATCGTAATTGTTGCGCACCTGCATGACCCGATCTCCCTCGCGGAATACGTGATCGCGGAAATGAATCTCTTTTTTATCCGGCGCGGCGGGGTTCAGCTGCTCCTGTAGCAGCGCATTCAGCACCTCAGTGCCGGCTTGTCCCTTACGCGAGGGGGTGATGACTTGAATCTTCTCACGCATGCTCTCGCCATAGGCGCGCGGCAGGCGCTGGCAGATCAGGGATGCCACCGTAGGTGCGATGTGCGCCTCGATCGGCCGCGAAACGAAGAAGAAATCGCCGTCTGCCCGGTCAAGCACAGGTGCCTCGCCACGGTTGATACTATGGGCATTGGTGATGATCAGGCTCTTTTGCGACTGGCGAAAGATCTCTGTCAGGCGCACGGTAGCAAACGTATCGGCCGATAGCATATCGTATAGGATATTGCCTGTCCCCACCGAGGGCAGCTGATCCACGTCACCGATAAAGATCAGGCGCGTGCCGTTGCGCACGGCACGCAGCAGGCCGTGCATCAAGGGCAGATCCAGCATGGAAGCCTCGTCAATAATGATCACGTTTTCATCTAAGGGATTGCCGCTATTACGGTTAAAGCGCGGCGCCTCGGCATTGTCATTCCGCTCCATTTCCAGCATGCGGTGAATGGTGCGCGCCTCGTGGTTGGCCGCCTCAGACATCCGCTTGGCGGCGCGCCCTGTCGGCGCGGACAGCGCCACCTTGTTGCCAAGAAACTCAAAGATCCGCAAAAGCGCCATGACCACCGTGGTCTTACCGGTGCCGGGGCCACCCGTTAGCACCAGCACGCCGCCGCTCAGGGCACGGTGGATCGCCAGGCGCTGCAGCGCGGCATACTGAATCCCCTGCTCCCCCTCAGCACGGGCGATCAGCAGATCAATATCCCCCGTCTCGTAGGTGGTACAATAGCGGTCTAAGGTAAGCAGCTTTTGCGCAACGTAGGCCTCTTGCTCGGCATACTCGGCACTAAAGATATAGGTGCGGGGGCTTTCTTCCCCCTCGTCTGCCCGCGCATAAGCGACCAAGCTGCCATCCTGTAGGCTGGCGGCCAGAGCCTCCTCTACCGGTGCAACAGGCACGCCAAGCTGCTCTGCCGCGCCGGCAATCAGCTTCTCACGCGGCAGGCAGCTATGGCCGTTTGTCATCGCGTTATAGCGTAAGACAAAGCGCAGGCCGCTACGCAGGCGCAGCGGTGATTGCCGGTCTACCCCCAGCGAGGCGGCAATCTCATCCGCCTTGGTAAAGCCAATGCCCAGCTCGGCGTCGCACAGGCAATAGGGGTTTTCCTTGATCATGCCAACGGCGCCGGCACCAAAGCGCTTATACACGCGGGTGGTGGTGGCAGCCCCAAAATAATCGCGGCAGAACATCATCACCGAGCGAACGCCGCTCTGCTCGCGGAAGGATTCACTAATGGTGGCAGCCTTTTTGAGCGAAATGCCGGGCACGTCGGCCAGCCATTCCGGGTGGTTTTCTATCACGTCAAAGCTATCGGCCCCGTAGCGGCTAACGATCTTGGCAGCAATGGCCGGGCCTATCCCCTTTACCGCGCGAGAGGAAAGATAGCGCAGTATGGCGTGCACGTCAGAAGGTAGGCGTTTTTCAAAGCTATCTACCACAAACTGCCGGCCATAGGTGGCGTGTGTAGTCCACCGACCGTACAGAATGACCTCCTCCCCCTCAGTAAGAAAGGGAATCTCGCCCACAGCGGTGATCAGGCTATCGTCATCCCCAACCATCTCGAATACGGTATAATCGTTCTGCTCGTTGTGATAAACGATGGTATCTACCGTGCCGCTTACGCAAGCCGGCTCCTGTGCTGCCATATGCCCCCTCCTCTCTCGTTCAGATTTTGTAATAGATCTCACATTCGCCGCCCAGCGCATGCAGCTGCTCGGCAAGGGCCTCGCTTGGCTCCCCAGTGAGCAAAATGACCGGAGGCAACATTTTTCCACGTTGCCCCTCGGTCAAAAGGCGGGCACGGCGCACACCGTCGGCAAGCGCTGCCCAATCAGCCCTGCCACCATCTTTTAGGCGAAGGCCAATGGCCGTATCCCCTTGGTAGCAGCCGTGTGCCAGCAGGCGGCATAGGATCGCATAGATCCCAAAAACGGCCAGCATGCACACTAAAATTTCTAAAATAACGGTAAAAATCATAGCATCCCCTCCCCTATTGCATCGTATGCAGTAGGGGAGGGATAGGTTCAAGCTAGAGCTTTGCGCAGCTCGTCAGCGAGGTCTGTCTTTTCCCAGGCTACGTCCAGATCCTCACGCCCCATGTGGCCGTAGGCAGCCAGCGGGCTGTAGATCGGGCGGCGAAGGCCAAAGCGCTGAATAATGGCAGCCGGGCGCAGGTCAACGAGGGCATTGACCGCCTCGGCGATCTTCTCCTCGGCAACCTTAGCCGTGCCAAAGGTATCAATACGAACCGATACCGGGCGTGCCACGCCAATGGCATAAGCCAGCTGCACCTCGCAGCGGCTGGCAAGGCCGGCAGCCACTACGTTCTTTGCCACGTAGCGGGCGGCATAGCAGGCAGAGCGGTCTACCTTGGTCGGGTCCTTGCCAGAAAAGGCGCCGCCGCCATGGCGGGCGTAGCCGCCGTAGGTATCCACGATGATCTTACGGCCGGTCAGACCAGTATCGCCCATCGGGCCACCGATGACAAAGCGGCCGGTAGGATTGACGTAGATCTTGGTATCCTTATCCATCAGGTCAGCCGGGATGATCTTTTCAATCACCTCACGGATGATATCGGCACGAATGGTCTCAAGCGAAACGTCCTCGCTATGCTGAGAGGAAACGACCACCGCATCGACACGCACGGGGGTATCATCCTCATATTCCACGGTTACCTGGGTCTTGCCATCCGGGCGCAGATAGGGCAGAACTCCCTCCTTGCGTACAGCCGTCAAGCGCAGCGCCAGCTTATGCGCCAGCGAGATCGGCAGGGGCATTTTTTCAGGCGTTTCATCACAGGCGTAGCCAAACATCAAGCCCTGGTCACCGGCACCGGTATCCAGCTCGTCGGTCATTTCGCCGCTCTTGGCCTCGGCACAGCGGTCAACGCCCATAGCAATATCGGGCGATTGCTCGTGAATCGAGTTCAGCACCGCGCAGGTGTGGCAATCAAAGCCGTACTTGGCGCGGTCATAGCCGATCTGCTCTACCGTGCGGCGCACCACGCCGGGGATATCCACGTAGGCGTTGGTGGTGATCTCACCCATAACCATAATGATGCCGGTGGTGGCAAAGGTCTCGCAGGCTACACGAGACATGGGGTCTGCGCGCAGCATCTCGTCAAGAATCGCATCCGAGATCTTATCGCACATTTTGTCGGGATGCCCTTCGGTCACCGACTCGGAAGTAAATAATTTTCTGCTCATAAAATACCTCTTTTTTACAACAAAAAAGCCTCGGAGCCTGGCCGGCCTCCCGAGGTTGCATGAAACGTCTCATCTTCGGGAATTAGCACCTTATCCCATGACAGGTTGCCGGGCTTCACAGGGCCAGTCCCTCCGCCGCTCTTGATAAGTTGTATGTAATTTTCTCTATTATACCACAGATGCTTGTCCTTTGCAAGATGTTTTTACATATTTCCGCAAAAAAGCCGCTGTTTGATTACAGCGGCAGATCGCGAAAGGCGGCGCGCAGGCGGCGTGCCTCCTCACGCCGGCTATAGTGGGCAAGCAGCAGGCGCTCATATAAAGCAAGCAGCACGCGCGCAAGACATGCACGCAGCCACCGCACCACACGCAAAAGCAGGCGCGCGGCAAGCAATAGCGGCACCCGTACCCCAAGCAGCAGATAGGCAAGCAGCACGCGCAAAAGCAGGACAAGCAGCTCGCTCGCAGCCAGCGAAAGCCGGCCAAGCGTTGCATGCCAAGCAAAAAAGCCAAAGAACGCGCCAAGCAGAAACATGGCGCGCAGCTGGCCATCATTCTGCCAATAGACGAACACCGAAAAAAGCAGCCCCGCCACTGCCATAAACAAGAGGTCAAGCGTGACCAGCAGCAGCGTGCGCAGCCGCTCGCTCCCCTTGCGCGGCGGGCGCGAAAAAAGTGTGGGCGAAAGCCCGGGCATGCGCCGCTGCCGTAGCCATGCCACCGCGCGGCTGCCAAAGCGTTCGCCACACAGGGCGCGCAGCAGCCGCATCCCGTCATAAAGCAGGTGCAGCGCAGCCCCAAAGGCGACTGATGCCAGCAGGGCCCACAGCAGCCCCCACATAGATACCGCCACGCCTATTTCACCAAGCGGGAAAGAAATCCGCTCTTTTTCTTATCACCTGGCTCGGCGGTGTAAAATACGCCGCAAAGATGCCCCTCTACCGTCAAGAGGCCCTTTTCAAGATCCAAGCAGGTGATATGCAGGCCACTTCCCTCTACCGTCATGCCGCCAAGCGCGGTTTGCAGCAGCACCGTAGCCTCGTCAAAGCTGGCAACGTCCTGCACGCCATCCAGCTCCAGCTTCGCGCGATCACGCAGCACCAGCGTGCCGCCATGCATCTCCTCAGATAAATTCATACAGCGCCTCCCATACCGTGATACCACATTGTATGCGAAGGCGCTGCTGATTATGAAATTTTAAGGGATAACCTCATACATATCGGCTGCATCGGCTTTCTTGGTGCTGTCCTTTACGTCCAAAACGCGCACCCGCATCACACGGCTGCCAAAGCCGACCTCGATCACGTCGCCAAGCTTGACGTCATAAGACGCCTTTGCCGGCTTGCCGTTTACCATTACGTGAGAGGCATCACACGCTTCATTGGCCACGGTACGCCGCTTGATGATCCGCGCAACCTTGAGGTACTTATCAAGCCGCATAGAATTAGCCGTTTACGCGATCCTTCAGAGCCTTGCTGGCAGAGAATGCCGGATACTTGGAGGCAGCGATGGTGATCTTCTCGCCGGTAGCGGGGTTACGACCCTCGCGCGCAGCTCTCTCGCTTACAGCAAACTTGCCAAAGCCGAATACCTGTACCTCTTCTTTATTCTCAAGTGCCTTTGCGATTGCCTCGAAAACGGCATTCACAGCCGCCTCGGCAGCCTTCTTGCTCATCTCGGTTTCCTTTGCAACCTGTTCGATCAGTTCCGTCTTGTTCATAGTGGTGGGTTCCTTTCATATAAAAATTCAAAAATGCGGAAAGGCTCTCCGCTTTCTCTGAATTTAGTATACCACATTCCCTATCACATATCAAGGGTTTTTTCTATATTTTTGCAATTTTTGTTGATTTTTCTGTGTTTTTTTGCTCATACCACGAAAAAATCAGCTCTTTTTTTGTGCAATCTGCTATTTTTCTCCCCACCCGGGTAAAATTTTCCTCCATCCCGGCAAAGCGGCCAAGGAATTTTTCGGCGGCGCGCGCAAGCGCCTCTTCACTATCGACCCCGATCATGCGCGCATAGTTGGCAAGCGCAAACAGCAAGTCCCCCAGCTCCTCCTCCCGCTCGGCCTGGGTCTTGGCGGCAGCAAGCTCATGCCACTCCTCACACACCTTTTCGCCGGCCTCCTCTGCCCCCTCGTAGGTAAAGCCGGCACGGGCGGCCTTTTCTGTCATTTTTTGCGCATACATCAGGGCGGGCAAGGTTTTAGGCAGGGCGCGCAGCGTGTCGGTCGCCGTCTGCTGCCCCTTCTCTGCCCGCTTCAGCGCCTCCCATTTTGCGGGCACGGCCTCGGCGGCCACGTGCTCTCTGTTGGCGGCAAAGAGGTGCGGGTGGCGGGCGACCATCTTGCGGCAGATATCGTTCAAAACCTCCTGCGGCAAAAAGCGACCGCGCTCCTCCTCCATGATGATGTGAAAGGCAGCCTGGAACAGGTGATCCCCCAGCTCCTCGCGTAAGATCTTGGGGTCATCCCGGTCTATGCCCTCGGCTACCTCGTAGGCCTCCTCTAACAGGTTTTTGCGCACGCTGGCATGCGTTTGGGCACGATCCCATTCGCAGCCCTCCGGCGAGCGCAAAAAGCGCACAAGCGCAAGCAGATCGTCAAAGCTGTAGCTTTCCTGTTCTTGAAAATCTTTGGGTGAAAATGGCACGGTGTTGTCTCCTTTATTGAAAAATCAGGCGGTGCGGCTCTTGCGGGAAAAGAGCTTTATCAGGCGCTTGCCGCCGGGCAGCAGGCGCAGATCCTCGCCCGTGACGGCACGCGTTAAGAAGGCGGCTGCGGCATATATCAGCGCGGCGATGGCCATGGTGGGCAAAATGAGCAGCTTCCCACCCGCATCACCGCCAAAGGCCAGATAAAAGCCAAGCGCCGCGCCCACCGAGACGGCCGCTGCCAAAAAGGGGCGAAAAAAGGTGTAGGAAAGCGAGGGGCGCAGCGAAAGCTGCTTCATCATCATGCCCAGGTTACACAGCATAGCTGCCAGATAGCAAAGCACGGTGCCAAGCGGAACACCCATGGTGCCCACCTGTGGCATGCCAATCAGCAAATAGCTGGAGGCAAGCTTGACTGCCCCGCCAAGCAGCATCGAGATCACCGGCCGCCCTGCCAGGCCGTTTGCCTGCAGGATGGCATTGGTGACCGATAATAGCGAAAGAAAGAGCGAGCCAATGGCCAGCACCGAAAGCAGCGGGGCGGCCGCATCGGCCATATCGGCGCGGAAAAAGAGGCGCAGGATCGGCCGGCTGAAGACCGCCATGCCAAGCGCGCAGGGCATGGCGATCAGTGAGGTGATGCGTAAAATAGAGGAAACGAGCCGCTCGCCCGCTGCCCGATCCCCGGCGGCCAGGGTGGCCGAA
>JAZQVK010000176.1:0-3405 GCA_045631765.1 Eubacteriales bacterium | reverse complement strand
GATGACATCAGCAAATATTTGCCATAATGGAAATACAGTGCCGCAAAGGAAATATCCGTTTCGCCTCTGGCAATCGCTTCTAAGCGCTCGTCGGTGGGAACGTCGGAACGGTCATCGTCGCCAAGGTCGAGAACGGCACGCTCCATCACCTCGCGATGCGCGGCGATATGCTCCTCCAGCATGCGGTCAAAGCCTACTTCCTTTGCGCGTGCAATGCGCTCGCGGCAATCCTGCTCGGGATCCTTATCGGTTTTATACGAGGTCGCCGTAACCGTATAGATGTAGAACGTCCTTCCTTTGGGGGTAAATATACCGGCAGCCTCCGAATCGGTTACAGCCGAGGAAACACCATCAGGCGAGGCAACGGCAACGATCGTACAATACGAGGAGGCACCTTCTCCCCAGAAGGCACCGCGCGAAACAAGACAACCGCCTGCTTCGTACGCAACCTCGTCACTTGCGCGTTCAAAGCGGATCTTTAACTGCTCCGGCTCGGTGTACGTGATCTCGGTTGCCGTTACGCCGTATTTTTCCGAAATGAAGTGGCGGCGGCGGCAATTGCCAAAGCGCACGTTGGCTACACCGTCAAAAATATCCAATTCGCGGCGGTAATGCCGGCTATCCGTCAGCGGCTTGCCGATCACCTGGATGGTAACGTCTCCTGCCGTTTGATACGTGCCGTAGGGGGCTTGAGGGCCGCGGTGGTCGTCGCTTCCCTTTTTACATACCAGGTATTTTACACAAAGCGCCTCGGCCTCTTTGATCTTGCCGGAAAAAATGAGACTGCGCATTTCCTCTAAATGCTCTAAGCATTCGGGATTGTCATTGTTGTTCGGATAGCCAGACCACATCGTCTCTTCAGATAACTGAAGCCGTTCAGTCTCTATGCCGCCAAAGACCATCATTCCAAGCGCGCCGTTACCAAGCGGCAGTGCCTCTTCCCACGCCGCCGCGGGGCGGCGATACCATAGTGATCTTTGCATGCTTTTATCCTTTCTTTATGCGCAGCGTTACAATTTCAAAGGGCTTTACAACCAACTCAACGGTATTATCCGTTACAGGCAGCTCCTGCTCTTCTTCTTCCATCAGGCTGCAAAGAGAGGCCGCAGCAACCGGGAAGCCAAAGGCGAGATGGCAGACCGAACGCATATTTTTCGCATCATACAAGCGAACGATCAGATCATCACCATCCTCGCTTTCCTTCACGGTTTCCACGATCACGTTGCTGCGATCGCAAGAAATCATGGAGTAATTTTCAGGCAGACTGCCATCACCTGCTTCCCCCTTGCATGCCGTCATAGGCAGATTGAGGTTATATGCGTGGCGCACGGTATCAGCCATTGCCAAATTGCCTGCGTGCGGATAGATCGCATAGGTAAAATCATGCTCACCCTGGTCAGCTACGGGGTTGGGATAGGTTGCGCATTTCAAAAGCGTAAGCTTCATTACACCGTTATGAATGTTGTGGCCATACTTGCAATCATTGATCAGGCTGACGCCGTAGCCGTTGTCAGACAGGTCGGCATACTTATGACCGCAGACCTCAAATTTCATCGCATCCCAGGAGGTGTTGCTATGGGTCGGGCGCTCTACCGTTCCGAATTGCACCTCGTAGGTAGCACGATCGGTATTGACATCCACCGGGAACACCGTTTTTAAGAACTGGTGCTGCTCGTGCCAATCCAAATGAGTCTCAAAATCAATACGATCAATATCCTGGTAGAACCAGATCGTTTGCATAACCGTGCTGGAAAGATGAGGGCGTACCAGGCGAATACCAATACGTGCACCATCGTCTACCGTTTCTACCGAGGTATACGCGGTTAGCGGATAGCCCTTATCCTCGTGGTAGGCACTCATTTCCCAGCCATCCCAGTTGTAGGGGTAATCCTGATAGATCATCAAGCGGTTGCCAACTTCGCCGTTCGTAAGCACCTCGCGCTTGTTTTTCTTATCATAAAGCCGCGCGATCTCATAGGCTTCGCTAAATACAACGGTAAAGAAGGGGGTCTCTACCACGCGGTCTGTCACGGTGATACGGCTGCTGTCAGTCTCCTTAAGATCTACCACGCGATAGCCCTTGGCGGGAATGTCGCGCACGAAGTAGGAGCGGCCATCTACCAAAACAATGCCATCGTTTGCGAAGGAATGGGGGTTGAACACGATGGTTTTGCCGTCTGCCTTGATTTTTTCCAAGATTGCAGAGGCGGCGTTGCGCTTAGCCTCGTTACCGATCGCTTGAATGTCGGCATACATTCTGTCACAATCCTCATACACTTCGCGGATCGAGGAGCCGGGAATGATATCGTGGAACTGGTTGGTCAGAATATCCTCCCAGCCGGCATGCAGCTTGGCCTTGGGATACGGCAGGCCAGTGAGCAGCTTGGCCATCGAGGAAAGCCATTCGGCGCTTTGGTAAAGCTGCTCGCTCTTTCGGTTGTTGCGCTTATTTTTGCCGATGCCGGTCAAGGTGCCGCGATGCAGCTCGAGATACAGCTCGCCGTGCCAGGTAGGCACACGGTCGTTCCCTTCCAGCTTTCTTTCCAAGCGGGAAAGCATGCTGCTGGCAAACTCGCTCTTGCCGTTCGGGCAGCCGGGAATACCGTAGGCAGAGCGGCGAAGCATTTCGATATGCTCTTTGGTAGGGCCACCACCGCCATCGCCGTAACCATAGGTCAGAATAGCCTCGTTGTTAAGATCCTTTTGCTGATACCGATGATAGGTGCCGGCGATCATTTTGGCATCTGTCGTTCCCACGTAGGTGGTATACCGCTCCGGCCCACGACCGCGGTGCTGCATTTGCGGTGTCAGGAAGAAGGAATTGATCTCTGTACCGTCAATCCCCTTCCAGCGGAAGGTATCGTACGGCATTTGGTTGCATTCGTTCCAGCTGATCTTAGAGGTTACGAACCAATCGACACCGCTCTTGCGCAGGATCTGCGGCAGGGCTGCCGAATAGCCAAATACATCGGGAAGCCAAAGGATGTGGCTATCAACCCCAAATTCTTCCTTGAAGAAGCGCTTGCCATACAGCACCTGGCGCACAAGGCTTTCGCCGCTGGTCAGATTGCAATCCGCTTCTACCCACATGGCGCCCTCTACCTCCCATCGGCCGGCGGCAACCATCTTTTTGATCTCCTCATAGAGCTCGGGGGCTTCTTCCTTTACATCCTTATACAGAAGTGCCTGCGAGGACATGAACTTATACTCCGGGTAGCGCTTCATCAGCTCGATCACCGTGGAGAAGGAGCGCTGCACCTTTTCTTTGGTCTGCGCCAACGTCCAAAGCCAGGCGCAATCAATATGCGTGTGGCCGATGCAGATGGTGGTGGCATCCTGCTTATGGCAATATTTTTCGTAAAACTCCTTCTGCATATAGGCTTCTGCCGAATAGCCATATTGGTT
>JAZQVK010000175.1:0-3848 GCA_045631765.1 Eubacteriales bacterium | reverse complement strand
TCCAACGGCGAAAAGGCGGGGAGGATTTAATGAAATCGCGCGAGGCGCGATGAAATCCTCACTTCGTTCGGATGAAATCTTCAGCCTACGGGAACCCCCAAAGCTCGACAAGCTCGCTTCGAGGAACCCCTACTACGGCTTCAGATGAAATTAAATCCGCCTCTCTCTCCTGCCGTAAGGCAGATTTCATCGCTAAGCGATTTCATCCACCGCAGGTGGATTTCTTCCGCCATCGGCGGATTTAGTTGAAAAAAGCCAAGTCGAATTTCGACTTGGCTTTTTTCTTGGCAGGGGCAGAAGGACTTGAACCCACGACACCCAGTTTTGGAGACTGGTGTTCTACCGACTGAACTATACCCCTATGCAACGGTGTTATTATACCACACCTTTTTTGCAAATGCAAGGGCTTTTTGAAAGTTTTTTCAAGAAAACAGAAATTTTCGTTTGGAAAAAATATTCTGCTGTGTTTTTTCTTGCCATAGCGGAAGAGATGTGTTATAATATACGTAATGACCTTATTTTGTCAAACGAAAGGAAGAGAAAATGCTGCTTGTTCCCATTCTATTGTTTATATTAGGCCTTGGCTTGCTGATCAAGGGCGGCGACTGGTTTGTAGACGGTGCTACCGGTGTAGCCCACCGCTTTCATATTCCCGAGCTGCTGATCGGCGCAACGGTGGTCTCTATCGGTACGACCTTGCCGGAGGTCATGGTATCTGCCACCTCGGCTGTTGGTGGCCACGGTGAGATTGCGTACGGTAATGCGATCGGTTCTATTATCTGTAACACTGCACTCATTGCGGCGATCACGGTGGCTGTTCGCCCTGCAAGGATCGAGCGCTCTTCCTTGAAGCTGCCGGTGATCTTTTTCTTCCTTGCAGCAATATTTTATTCGGTGATCGCGTATACGACCGGCTTTTTCAGCTATGCTGTCGGCGCGATACTGCTGGCTATTTTTGTGGTGTATATGGTGCTTTCTGTTCTGCAAGCGCGTCGCGCGCCGCAGCCGGAAGAGGGCGAGGAGCAGCAGACAGTCTCCGATAAAAAATGGGGGCTGGCAAAGGAACTGGGGCTTTTGGTGCTGGGGGCCGCCCTGATCGCCGTTGGTGCACGCCTGTTGGTTGATAATGGTATTCAAATTGCAGAGAAGCTTGGTGTGCCGGAGGCGGTCATCGCCTTGACCTTTGTGGCACTGGGTACCTCGTTGCCCGAGCTGGTGACCGCTATCACCTCGCTGGTCAAGGGGCATGGCTCGCTTTCTCTTGGCAACGTGATCGGTGCCAACCTATTCAACCTTGTCTTGGTGAGCGGTGTTTCTACCGTGCTTTCCCCCTTCGCTGTGCCGAGCAGCAAGCTGGTGCTGGGGGTCAATTCCTCGCTTTTGATCGACATTCCCGTGATGCTGTTCGTGATGGCATTCTTGACGCTGCCTGCCCTTGTGCGTGGCAAGCTGTCTCGCTGGCAGGGCATCATTCTGCTTGGTATTTACGCGGCATTCTGTGTTTTGCAATTCCTGCTGTAAGCCTGAAGAAGGGCGCCATCAAAAAAGATGGTGCCTTTTTTCGCGCTTTCCTCTTGCCAACCCCCTGTGGTTATGATATAATAAAACAACTAACGTGCAATTTTCTGTAACTTGATATAGATGGGGGAAAACTATGAAAGAGGTAGTAGCTGCCTTGATTTGGCAAGGCAACCGGTTTTTGATCGCAGAGCGACCTGAAAATAAGGACCGCCCGCTGCTTTGGGAATTTGTTGGCGGCCGGGTAGCGCCGGGGGAGGACAAGCGTGCCGCCCTTACGCGTGAATGCCGCGAGAGCCTGGGTGTTGACGTGAGCGTAGGCGATATCTTTGACGACGTTTTGTACCTGTACGGTGATAGCACCGTGCATCTGACGGTGTATGATACGCAGATCGTAGCCGGCGCGCCGCAGCGGCTGGTGCATCATGACCTGCGCTGGATCAGCCCGGCCGAGATCGTGAATTATGAGTTTTGCCCGGCTGACCAGGCCATTTTAGAGAGAATTTCGGCCACGGCTGCCAACGTGAAAATGGAACGGCCGAGCGTGCTTTGCCACATGATGCAGTCGATCGACGGTAAGGTGACGGGTGATTTTCTTTCTATGCCCGGGGCAGAGAAGGCTACGGCCGTGTACTACGAGCTGAATCGCACCCTGCGTAGCGATGCCTATGCATGCGGCCGCGTAACGATGGAGGAGAGCTTTACCAAGGGCTTCTTCCCGGATATGTCGCTCTTTGAGGATAAGAAATTTCCGATCGAGGATTTTGTCGCTCAGCCGGATGCCGGCTTCTTTGCCGTGGCCTTTGATCCGCACGGTCGCCTTGGCTGGCGCGATGCCTGCATTGAGGATGAGGATCCCGGCTACGGTGGCGCCCACATCATTGAGGTGCTGTGCGAAAACATAGATATCCGCTACCTGGCCTATATGCGCCGCGTGGGCGTTTCGTATATCTTTGCCGGGGCAGAGGAGATCGATCTGCCGCTGGCGCTGCATAAGTTGAAAACGCTGTTTGGCATTGAGCGCCTGCTCTTAGAGGGCGGCAGTATTCTGAACGGAGCCTTCCTGCGTGAGGGCTTTGTTGATGCGCTGAGCCTGGTAACCGCACCGGTAGTCGCCCCGGCAGAGGGCAAGCCCCTCTTTGACGGCGCAAGCGCCCTGGCGCTGACCCTGGCCGAGACCAAGACCTATGGTGGCGGCGTGCTTTGGAGCTATTACGCCAAGGAAACAACGGTATAAAAAGCACGGCTACGGCGGCCTGCGTAAGCAGACCCCGTAGCCGTGCTTTATTCGGTCTTTTGATAGGCCAGGCGCTCGTCGCCGCTTGCTAAATAAATGATGCCGCAATAGGCAAAGCCGCTTTTTTCCAGCGCACGCTGCATAACGCGGTTATCCCGGTGGGTATCAATGCGTAGATTGCCGCAGGCGCGGAAGCAATAGTCAAAGCACAGGCCAGCAATGCCAAGGCCGTGCCTTGCCACCGCAATGCGGTGAATAACGCCGTAGGGCCCTTCCTTTTTCCATGCGCCGCCATCAATGCGGCGGTAGGTAGGCTCCTTGCCCACAAAAAAGGCAAAGGCGCCTACGATCTCATCCCCCTCGCATACCACGTAGCCAATGCCGCGGCGAATATCCTCGGCCACGTCTTGGCTGTTGGGGTATACCCCATTCCATTGCGTGGGGTTGCCGGTTGCCCGCATAAAGGTGCGGGCAGAGAGATAGATCTGGTTTACAGCCTCGATATCGGCCGCTGTCGTTTTACGGATCGTTAGCATAAAAACCTCATTTTTTGAAAAATATCATGTATTTTTGCCGGTTGCAACCGGTAGTTGACAAATTTTCAAGCCCGGTTGGTAGCATGCAACCGCAGTTTTTGATAAACTGAAGGCACCAAGTATCGAAAGGAGCTTTTTATATGATCATTGCAGACAAGATTATTTCGCAGCGAAAAAAGAATGGCTGGTCGCAGGAGGAACTGGCAGAGAAGCTGGGCGTTTCCCGCCAGTCGGTCTCTAAGTGGGAAAGCGCGCTCTCCGTGCCGGACTTAAACAAGATCATTGCCATGAGCGCCTTGTTTGGCGTGAGCACCGATTATCTACTAAAGGATGAATTGGAGGAGGCCACCGCCTCGGAAACCAACGATCGTGATGATGACACCGGCCGGGTGGTATCGGCAGAGGAGGCAAATCGCTTTCTTCGCTTGACGGCGCAGCATTCCTGGCGTCTGGCGCTTGGCGTGGCGCTATGTATTCTTTCCCCCATTTTGCTGATCCTGTTGGGCGGCTGGGGTGAGCTGGGAATGATGGGCCTGACGGAGAATGCCGGTGGCGGT
>JAZQVK010000174.1:0-7447 GCA_045631765.1 Eubacteriales bacterium | reverse complement strand
TGAAATCAACGAAATGTATCATACTTGTTTGTGTATTCTTTTTGCAACCCTTGAAATGCAACGCTATTCCTTAAAAGGAATTTCATGTTGTATGGGATACGGTGATTATCCTATACAGTTTTAATTCTTGCCCCGCTTCGGTGGGGCTTCTTCTTTGCTTTCTGCATATCAAAAGCCACCACGAAAAAACGTGGTGGCTAATTTCATTTTACCGCTAATTTTGCAGATGCTCAGGCCTTTTTCTTTTTCCTTGAAAAGGCAGAAAGCTGCTGCATGCTTATGGGTATACTGTAAATAAAACCGATAAGCAGGAAACATGAAAATAGATAGAAAAAACAAAGCAGCCATGAGAAGGATCGGTTGGCTGCGCGGTTTATGCGCCGCCGCGGCTATTCTTTTGATCGTGGTGGTCTTGGTGGCCTTCAGCGTCTTTGCCTACGTATATCACCACATTGATTATACCGCCGACGAGGCGCTTTTCTCAATGGCGCAGGGGAGCCACACCACCCGGTTGTATTATAATGCCACCCGTAGCGGTCAGACAATCATCGGCGCGGTAGGCGGTGAGGCGGCGCGCGGCCTACCGGTGGGGTATACCCCCGTGGAGTGGGAGACACAGCGCATTCGCGGAACGACCAATAGCATCTGGTGCTCCTACGCGGATATTCCGCAGGCGTTGAAGGATGCTTTCGTTGCCATTGAGGATAAGCGGTATTTTCAGCATGGCGGGGTGGATTGGTTGCGCACGGCAAAGGCTGCCGCCAATTATCTACTGAAATTTGATGGTCGGTTTGGCGGTTCAACCATCACGCAGCAGCTGGTAAAAAACGTCTCTGCCGAGGATGATATTACCATTACGCGCAAGCTGCGTGAAATGTGCCGGGCCATTCATTTAGAGCAGACGCACAGCAAAGAGGAGATCTTAGAGCTGTATCTGAACGTGGTGCCAATGTCGCAGGGGTGTACTGGCATCGGTGCGGCGGCGGAGCTGTATTTTGGCAAGCAGCCGTCGCAGCTTTCGCTTGGGGAGTGTGCGGCGATCGCTGCCGTTACCAATTCGCCGGCGCGGTATGACCCATATTCTTCTCCTGAGGGGAACAAGACAAGGCGCATGCTGATCTTGCGTGAGATGTACGGATCCGGCATGATCGGTGAAGAGGAATATCAGCAGGCCTGCGAGGAGCCGCTTGCGCTACAGCCGCTTGAAAAACGGCAAGAGCCGGTATACGATTGGTATACCGAGACCGTGCTTTCAGACGTGCGGGATGATCTGATGGCGGAAAAGGGGCTTTCCCGCGAGATGGCAGAGCGGCTATTATATAACGGTGGATTGCAGATCTATACGCAGATGGATATGTCCGTGCAGAATACGCTAACGGCGTATTTTGAAGAAGCGCGGCATTTTCCCTCCGCCTGTCAACAGGGGCTTTGCTACGCCATGACCATTTGCGACCCATACACGGGCGATTTGCTTGCGATTGCTTCTTCTGTTGGTAAAAAGCAAGAAAACCGTCTTTTGAACTATGCAGCGCGCGCTACACGCGCGCCCGGCTCGGCCATTAAGCCGCTATCGGTGTACGCGCCGGCGCTTGAAGAAGGGCTGATCAGCTGGGCCAGCGTTTTTGATGACGTGCCGCTGCAATTTTTCAAGCGTGATGGCCGCTATGCCGTATGGCCGCATAATTCGCCCTCGGTATATCAGGGGCTGACCGATATACAGGATGCCGTTGCGTATTCCAAAAACACCGTTGCCGTTCGCGTGCTTGAGCGGCTGGGGGTAGAGCGCTCGTACACCTATTTATCTGATCGGCTGGGGCTTTCTACGCTGGTGCGTGGGCGGGCTACGGCGGCAGGTGGAAGTGTGACCGATCTGGCAGCGGCGCCGCTTGCGCTAGGGCAGCTGACAGACGGGGTCAGCGTGCGGGAATTGACCAATGCCTACGGCAGCCTGGCAAGCGGTGGCGTATATCATCCTTCGCGCTCCTACTGCCTGGTGCTTGACGGGAAAGGGAATGCCCTTTTGGATAGAAAAACCAAGGCAGACCGCGTTTTTAGCGAAGAAACCGTCTGTATCATGACAAAGCTGCTGCAAGGGGTGACCGATTACGGCACGGCCAAGCACATTCAGTTGGATGCTATGATAGAAACTGCCGGCAAGACAGGCACCTCGGGTGAAAAGCATGATAAATGGTTTGTGGGGTATACCCCTTATTACGTGGCCGGCATTTGGTGCGGGTATGATAACGGCAGCACCGAGATTCCGGATGAATTGGCCGAGTCACATCTTGCTGTGTGGGATGCCGTGATGCAGGCCGTGCATCGGCCGGTGCTTGCCGGTCGAAATACAAGGCGGTCATTCAAAATAGCACCCCGGATCGTGCAGCGCTCCTATTGCAAGGATTCCGGCCTTTTGCCGTGCGAGGCCTGTCGTGCCGATGTGCGTGCCACTCGCATTTCTAATGGTTATTTTACAGCAGATAGTCTACCAAGGCAAATTTGCGATAGCCACGTGATGGTTCGCTATGACGTTGCAGGCGGCGGCCTTGCTCGCGGTGGCTGCCCGGCGGCCGATACGAAAGAGGTGGGCATGCTACGGTTGCCGGAGCGAGATTTTCCCATGGAGCTATACGTTGGTGATGCCCAGTATGGCTATCGTGATTTGGGGGATGCGCTTCCTTCTGAAGCCAAGGATAGACCCTTTTACGAGGGCTTGCTCTCGCCCGGGCACCGCGTTGGCGTCTCTCGCACGGCTGACGGCCGGCAGTTTAACATCCTTTGCCCGGTGCATGGGGATGAGCCGTTTTATGAGGATGAGATGGGCGAGGATAACCCGGCAGATCCCTTTGCATGGCTGTGGCGGCGCTTTGCCAAGCACCGCCAAAAGGAATAGAAAGAAACCGGCATTTGCCGGTTTTTTTCGTTTTTTACGCGAACGGTTGACAAAAAGCATTCTTTTTGCTATAATAAATTGTATAAAAATCGGCAGGAGGCGCAGAACTGTGAAAACGTATTTCCCCACGCTGATGGGAAATGACATGCTAAAAAAACAGCTTGGCGACCGTATCCTGCAGGGAAGGATGGCTCACGCATACCTGATCCAGGGCGAGGAGGGCAGCGGTAAGCGCATGCTTGCCCATCTGCTGGCCGCCGCGCTTTGCTGTGAGAATAAAGAGCAGGATGGCGTTTCGTTGCCCTGTGGCACGTGCAACGCCTGCCGCAAGATACTAACGGACAACACGCCTGATTTTACCGTGATTGACCGTGGTGAGAATGCCACCATCGGCATTGAGGCGATTCGCCACGCGAAGGAGGATATGTATCTTTCCTCTGCCGAGTTTGAGAAAAAGGTTTACGTGATCTACGAGGCAAACCGCATGACGGTGGCGGCACAAAACGCATTGCTGATCGTGTTAGAGGAGCCGCCGCGTGACGTGGTGATCTTTTTGCTGTGCGAGGATGCAGCTTCGCTGTTGCCAACCGTGCGTAGCCGCGTGCAAACGATCCGTATGGATCTGTTTTCAAACGAGCAGTTAGCCTCGTTCCTTTCCACCAACCAAAAGGCAGTCCGCCTTCGGGCCGAGATGGGTAGCGGGTTTGACGATCTGCTTGCCTCAGCCGCCGGCTCGCCCGGGCGTGCTCTGGCGCTATTAGAGCGTAAGGAGCTAAGCGCGGTCAATGCTAAGCGTGAGCGTGCGCTGGCGCTTCTTTCGGCGGTGCATAGCCGCATGCGCTTTTCGGTTCTTTACGAGGCGATTTCCGCGCTCAGTACCAAGAGACCCGAATTGATCGAGGAGTTAGATCTGCTTTGCTTAGCCGTGCGCGATCTGATCCTTTTGAAGCGTGATGAGGAGGCACCGCTTTGCTTCTTTGGCAACAGGGAAGAGGCGAGTGAAAAAAGCAATGCACTTAGCCTGCGCTCGTTGTTCGCGATATACGATGCCGCGCAAGAGGCGGTGTTGCAGCTTAGCCGGAATGCCAATGTCGGTGTTGTAACGGCATCCCTTGCGGATGCGCTGCGTGCGGCACCATTGAAATAAAAAACAGTTGAGGATGTTTTATGGAAGAAAAGAAAGAGTTTCTTGAGCAAGGGGCCGAAGCCGTTATCGAAGAGGCCGTGGCGCCTGCTGTGTGCGAGCCGGTTGTTGAACCGACAGACGAAAAGGAAAAAAAGCAGGTAGAGATCGTTGGCGTGGGCTTTCGCACCGCCGGCAAGACCTATTATTTTTCCCCCAAAGGGCACCAGCTGACGCTGGGTGCACCTGTCATCGTGGAGACTGCCCGTGGGGTAGAGATGGGTAAGATTACGATCGCCAACCGCATGGTTTCAGAGCGAGAGATCGTTTCGCCGTTGCGCGATATCATCCGCCCGGCTACGGCTGCTGATATCTCCCGCTATGAGGAAAATCAGCGCTTAGAGGTGCGTGCAGCAGAGATCTGCAAGCAAAAGATCCGCCACCATAAGCTGGAAATGGATCTGGTCAGCGTCGAGTATACGTTTGATAACAGCAAGCTGCTGTTTTATTTTACGGCAGAAAATCGTGTTGACTTCCGCGAGCTTGTCAAGGATCTGGCCTCGGTATTCAAGACCCGCATCGAGCTGCGCCAGATCGGCATTCGTGACGAGGCAAAGCTGATGGGTGGCTTTGGTGTTTGCGGCCGGCCGTTCTGCTGCTCCAGCTTCCTTTCTGATTTTGTTCAGGTGTCGATCAAAATGGCCAAGGAGCAGAATTTTTCGCTTAACTCCGCCAAGATCTCCGGTGCTTGCGGTCGCCTGATGTGCTGCCTCCGCTATGAGCACGACGTGTACGAGGAGGCCATTAAGGTAACGCCCACGGTCGGCTCGTACGTTAGCACGGCAAATGGGCTTGGCACCGTGGTAGAAACACGCCCGCTTGCCGGTACGATTAAGGTCAAGCTGGATGATAAGGCAGAGGCGCCTAAGCTGTATGCGGTGCGGGATATCAAGGTGCTGCGCAGCAAGGGCAAGGGCGGCTTGCAGCCGGATGATGATATAGAAGCGCTTCTTTCTGAAGAACAGGAGCGTGCCGCAGAGGAGCCGGCGCTTTCGGAAGAAAAGGCAGAGCGCCCCGAAAAAATGGATGAGGCGCGTGATGGTCGCCGCAAGAACCAGCAAAGACCACCCCGCAAAAAGGAGCGCAACCCCGGCAATGCGCAGCCGCAAAACGACGACCGCCCGCCGAAGAATAAAAACAAGAACGACCGCCGCCCGCATCGCCCGCGCAGAGACGGTGGCAAGCGAGACGGGAATGTAGAGCGAAAGAAGGAGAGCGGCTCCGGCGAGGAATAATATCTTCGTTGTATTGCACAAATCACGCTCCCGTTTTCAGACAAAGTGACGAAAATTTGCCTTGTTCATTCTTTTTTTGCAAAACTACTTGATTTTTTTGAGAAATGTGATAGAATAGTGGCAATAACACATAATGGAGGTGTATATCATGGCTTATAAAATTACCGATGACTGCATTGCATGCGGTTCTTGCGAGGGCGAGTGCCCGGTTGGTTGCATTAGCGAGGCAGACGGCAAGTACGTAATTGATGCGAACGAGTGCGTTGATTGCGGCTCTTGCGCTGGCGTATGCCCGGTTGATGCTCCCGTAAAGGAAGACTAATTTTCCATACAAAAAACGGAGGGGTGAGTTTTCTCCCCCTCCGTTTTTGTATCAGAAAGGAACGCTATGGAGAGGATAGACCTGCAGCCCGGCGAACGCTTGGATGAAGTGAATTTTCGTATTCGCCTGATCCAAAGAACAGAAGGGCTGAATTTCGGAACGGATGCGCTTCTTCTTGCTTCGTATATCAAGCCGTCTCCGCACGCAACCGCTGTTGAGCTTGGCGGTGGGAGCGGTATTATTTCCTTGCTGTGTCTTGCCAGGCAAAAGGTTGCCAAAGTTCTTTGCGCCGAGGTGCAGCCGGTTTATGCCGACCTGATCCAAAGAAATATCATTTTGAACGATTTTTCGGCACAGATGCGCGTGCTACAGGCAGACGTGCGCGATTTAGCGCGAACGGGTGAAGAGCAGGGCAAGGCGGATATTGTTTTTACCAATCCGCCGTATATGAAGCAGACCTCCGGTGCCGCCAATATGGCAGAAGAAAAAAATATTGCCCGGCACGAGGTGATGGGCGATATAAACGATTTTTGTGCGGCAGCCGCCAGGCTGCTTCGCTATGGTGGCCATTTTTATTGCGTTTACCGCACCGATCGCATGGCGGACCTGTTTGCGGCCTTGCGTGAAAGCAAGCTGGAGCCAAAGCGCTTGACCTTTGTTCATGCTGATGAGGCGGCACCGCCCTCTATGCTGCTGCTGGATGCGGTAGCAGGTGGCAAAAGCGGCATGCAGGTGACAAGACCGCTGATTTTATATAAAAAAAGCGAGGCAGATAGCCGAATCTACACAGATGATATGCAGCAGGTCATGCAAAACGGCCGGCTGCCACAGGCAACAGAGAGGTAAAAACCATGGAAATGCAAGCAAACCAAGAAAAAAATCGCATCGTGGGCGGCATGCTATATCTGGTGGCTACGCCGTTCGGCAACCTGTCTGATATTTCTGAACGAGCCATCAAGGCGCTGCGCGAGGTGGATTTTGTAGCGGCGGAGGATACGCGCAATACGGGCAAGCTGCTTTCTTGCCTGGGTATTCATCAGAAGCTGATCAGCTACCACGAGCATAATCGCCGCGAGCGTGGGGAAGAGATCCTTGCGCGGCTTTGCGGTGGGGAATCCTGCGCGCTGGTAACCGATGCCGGTATGCCCGCCATCAGCGACCCCGGTGCCGATCTCGTCAAGCTGTGCGCCGAGCGTGGCTTGCCGGTAACGGTCATCCCCGGCTGCTGCGCGGCAGTAACGGCGCTGGCACTTTCCGGGCTGGATACGGCGCGGTTTTCGTTTGAGGGCTTTTTGCCGGTAGAAAATAAGGAACGTAAAAAACGCCTGCAGGAGATAGCAGGCGAACGCCGTACGATGATCTTTTATGAGGCACCGCACAAGCTGGTGCGCACGCTTCAGGATCTTTATACCACCTTTGGTGAGCGCAAGATATCGCTCTGCCGCGAATTAACCAAGATAAATGAAGAGATCATGCGAACGACCCTGCATGGCGCAGTGGCGTATTATACAGAAAACAGCCCTCGCGGTGAATACGTTTTGATCGTAGAGGGGGGCGAGGAGGCGGGCGCACCTGCCGCTTCTGCTCAAGCTGTGCCGGAATCCGATCTTTCACCCGAGGAGCGTGTGGCGTATTACTGCGAAGCGCAAGGCATCTCGCGCATGACGGCCATGAAGCTGGTGGCCAAGGAAATGGGTATTTCAAAAAGCGAGTTATACCGCATGCTTTTGCCGGAAACAGAATAAAACGCAGGGCAGAACGAAAAACCGTTCTCTAAAGGAGAACTTTCAAAAACACGGCATATCTCGAAAGCGATA
>JAZQVK010000173.1:0-3024 GCA_045631765.1 Eubacteriales bacterium | reverse complement strand
CACCGTGACCACAAACGGCGTGCGAACGCTTTCGCCCGGCGCAACGGAAAACCTGCTTTGCCCACATGTCAAGCAAAAGCCTTGCGGCAGAGAGAAGGATGCCTCGCCGGTCATTGGTGCGATTGACAGATTGGTCAGCCTGAGCGCGTATGCGTTTTCTTTTCCGGGAACGGCTGCTACCGTATCCGGATATTCCAGCGTGACGGCAAGCGGCTTGACTACAAGAAGCGCCTCTTTGGCGCGCTCTTGCCACTCGTAGAGCGGCATTGGCTTGCTCGTCCAGGCGGGTGGGAGCGCTATTTGAAAATCGATTTGCGGGATAGAAATGCCGGTTGCATAGTAGTCCTGCACCGCGTGTGCCACGGCAATGACCGTATCACAAAATTCGTTGATGGAGGCTGGCTCGTGCATATTCACGATGCCGGGGCTTAATACCAGTCGCTCGCCAATTGGGGCGGTCCATTTTTCATCAATTCCGTCAGGATCCATGATGCCAAAGATTGAGCCAACGGTGGCACATGTGCAGTCTGCATCGTAGCCAAGGCTTGCCGCGGTGCAGATCGCCCGGTCAAAGCTCCCCTCGCAGGATAACAGTGACAGGATGATAAAGGAGAGATTGATCGTAACGTCTGTCCAGTTGTCGGCATGATAGTGCTCAAGAATCAGCTCGCGCACGTGTAGAATATCGTGGCTTTCATTCCACCAGGCAATGACGTCCGTAAAGGCATTCTTCAAGCGGTGCCCATCGGGAACGTATTGCATGCCAACGTCGATCAAGGCAAGCAGGTCGCGTTCCACAAAGGCGGCGCTTTCCATCGCGGCGAGAAGCATTTCGGCATACACGCCGTCTGAGCAATGGTCTGTGCAGGCATCCTCCTTAGCAAAGGCGGCGGCCAGGGCAGGGGATGCCGGTGCCAGGCAGGCCCATAGCTCACTGCGTATCGCGCTGCCCATGCCGGCGTAAAACTTGTTTCTATAGATGCCGCTGAGCGGCGCGCTGAGCTTTAACGCATAGTTGCTGACGGCAACGGCATATTCGTCCGGCGCGTGGTCGGCAATGTGATTTTTCCAGGTTTCGCCCAAATGATAGCGGCAGATCGGCAGACCTGTACGCAAGATCGTCTCCAGATTAACTACCTGCAGATCCAGATCGTCATTGGGAATCATTTCGCTTGGTACCGGGTCATAGTAGGTGACGGGGTGATAATCCCGCGTGCCCTCGTATTTCATGCCAAGCGTGCCGCCAACGCACTTTCCGACAAAGCAGCCGTATACCTTGCTGCGATAGGTTGAGAAATCAAAAGTATGCATCGCTATCCTCCTGTTTTTCTTTCATTATACAGGAAGCAACGGTTTATTACCATGATTTATTTGACCTGTTATTGACATTTTTTGCGTTTGACTGAGATATTTCACTTTCTTTGTTGATTTTTCGCTTGGTCGATGATACAATAAAATGGGGTGATGAAGAGTGGAAGTGAATAAGCCTGCGCTGGATGCGATCATCAGCAAATTGGAAAAGCAGAAAAATTATTCCTCTGACGTGGTTCTCATGTCAGAGTATGCGGAATGTGACCGGCAAAGGGTAGCCGTTCGCCTGCACCCATCCGATCACGTTGGCCGGTACCATACCCACGAGTTTTTTGAGGTCAACTACGTGCATAGCGGAACCTGCATCAACCTGATCGAAGAGAACTACGTTCGCATGGAGGCGGGTGACGCGGTGATTCTGCACCCCGGCACCTTTCACACCCTGTATGCCGTTGCGGATGGCAGGGTATGCAACTTTTTGATCGATAAGGATTGGCTTCTTTCTGAATTGACTGCCATGCGCCCCTTTGCGCATGAAGCGGGGCTGTTTTTTAAGGAGGCCGGAAGCGAACGGTTTTATAAATACGTATTGTTTCAGGGGCTTTCTGATCATGCGCCGATCCGCGCGCTTGCCGAGCGAGTGATCGGGGCATCGGAAACCGATTCGCCTTGGAAATATCTATACGTCGAGGCTGCGCTTTTGGAATATTTGGGTGCTCTTGCTGAACGCGCGCCGGCGGCAGGCCTGTCTGTTGGTCGCGGGCAAAGTGAATCGGTGGTGATCGATATGCTGCGTGATATTGCGGAAAACTGCAGCACGGTGAGTCTGGATACGCTATCAGAGCGGTATTTCTATTCAAAATCCTATATTTCCAGGCTGTTTATGAAGAGCACGGGAAAAAGCTTTCATCACTTTCTTGTGGATATGAAGATCGGGCGTGCCTGCGCCATGCTAGACCAAACGAGCATGACGGTAGAGGAGATCGCCCATGCGCTGGGGTATGAGCAGGAATATTTTTGCCGCCTGTTTAAGCGAACGCGGGGTGTTACGCCTAAAGAATATAAAAAGAAAAGCGGCAAGAAAGAATAGCCGTTTCTTGATGGGGCAACGCTCTCCGCTTGGGATCTCATAACGGGAGCCCCCTACAAGGAATGAAGCAACACACCACCGTGGGGGAGGATATCATCCTTCCGCCGGAGAGCCGGGCACCAATCGCTGTCATTCTGAGAGAGCGGAGCGAGCGAAGAATCTTTCCGCGGAACGCGGAACACTTTCCTTTATTGTTGCTCCCTGTTTCGCCTGGCGGCGAAAGGATCCTTCGCCAGAAGGCTCAGGATGATAGAAACAAGAAGAGCGGCGAAAGGAATAAATAGGGGTGGAGCGGACAGTCGAGGACGCCTGTCCCTACAGTGGTGGGGGCGGTCATTTTGTAGGGGCCAACGTCCCCGGCACCCCATTTTGCGTGAGGAAGGGCCAACCTATAGAAGCCTCCCTCCGGGAGGGAGGTGGCACGCTTACGAAGGAAGCGTGACGGAAGGAGTACCGGGTAGGGGAGATAACAAATGTAAAAGTATATTCCTAAGGATAAACTCTCTTTATCAGTATTTGTTTTGCGATTGATATCCTTTACGAAACAATACAAGAATAGAGTTTATCTCTTTGCTTATTCTAACTGCCCGATACTCCCTCAGTCAGCCTGACGGCTGACAGCT
>JAZQVK010000172.1:0-13990 GCA_045631765.1 Eubacteriales bacterium | reverse complement strand
TTGTCGTAAAACGCCCTCTCACCCGCTATCGCGGGAGCTCTCCCAAAGGGAGAGCCTTATCATTCACCCAGAACAAAACACACCCGACAGATTTCAATCTGTTGGGGGTAATTGTTGTTTTCTGGGGAGAAAATCCGTGCTGTGTTAACAATATTTTTATAAGAACGTGATTTCCCCGATAAGAACATCACGCCTTTGCTTTCGCGCTTTTTACTTTATTTCTGCTTATAATAGGCCACGGCAAGGTCTACCACCATGCCATAGCTTTGTGTGCCGGGTGTTCCCTGCATTTGCAGGTAGGAATTGTTGATATTGCCGCTGATCTCGCCTACCACCGAATCCTGGTATTTTTCAAAGAAGGTGCGATAGGCGATCGTTTCCTGCCGCATGCCCTTGCTATACCGGTCAAGCAGCGCGTAATACGTCTCCGGGTCTGCTTGGTAGAGGGCAGAGGCCACGTATTCTAACATATTAAAATAGCCGCTGTACTGGATATACGGGTCATCTGAGGCGATGCAGACCAAAAAGGCAACGAAGTTTGCCTCATCCTCCCGCGCGATGCCGCGCTGGTGCGCCAGCTCGTGGGCGGCGGTAAAGGGCAAGGTGTAATCGGGAAAAGCGATATTCAGATTCGCCTCGCCCGTCATATAGGTATACACGCCGGTAATATGCGTGTAGGACATGGCCTCGCTTAGTGTGACCGCCTTCAGGCGGCTGCGCATGCTTTGGATAAAGGGGTGCTCCTTCGTCACCTGCTCATAGGCCTCCAGCAGGCGGTCGTTCATCTCGGCAAACGAGAAAGGCATGGTTGATGCCCCGTCTACCCGGGCGATCTCCTCTGACCGGGCAGCGGTTTCCTCCAACAGGAGCCCTGCCGTCTCATACAGCTCGGCAGCAGAGACCTTTTCACGCGCAAGCCCTAACTGCTGATCCAGCGTGGTGGCCTGGTAGCCACAGCCGATGGTAAGCACAAAAAGCGAATACAGCAGCCCAAGCGCCGACAGCATGGCACTCAGGTAGCGCCAAAAGCCCTGCTTGCTTTTGGCATAATGCACGGCACCAATGATCAAAAAGACCAATATAGCCGGCAGCGCCATGATCAGCAGCTCGGCGATCGAAAAGGGCAATATACCGCTGATCTTGGCCAAGAGAAAGCGCACACCGGCCGCCGGCACGGTATTCACCCAATCGGCAAACGGGGTGCTGAAGCGGGCAATGATATGCAAAATAGCGCACACCAGCGTCAAGGCCAGCGTGACCCCCGCAGCCACCGGCACGTAGGTGCGCAGGGTGCGCCAGGCAGATGCCACGGTGGATTGCTTTTTTTCTTCCATACTGTTATACCTCATGGTAATACTGTTCCATATCGGGCGGCAGGGGCGCTTCTACCGTCACGCGGCCGCCGGCCGGGTGCGGGAAGGAGAGGCACGCGGCATGCAGCGCCGAGCGCGGCATGGCAAGCGAGCCACCGTAAAAATCATCACCCACGATGGGCAGACCGCGAGAGGAAAGCTGCACGCGCAGCTGGTGGGTGCGCCCGGTGCGCGGAGAAAGGCGCAAAAGCGCACGGCCTGGACGCTCGCCGACCGTTTCATAATCGGTAATGGCCAGATCCCCTGCCCCCGCAGGCACCACGGTGCGTCGAATGATGCTTTCGCCCTCACGGGCGATATAGTCGGTCATGCGGCCGGCACGTGGCATAGGTGGGCGCTCAGTGATCGCATAATAGGTCTTTTCAAATTCACCGTTTGCCATGGCACGGCCAAAAAAGCCGGCAGCCAGGCGATGGCGAGCCAAGAGCACCACGCCGCTGGTATCCTGGTCTAAACGGGTGATGGCGTGAAACACCACCGGCCTGCCACAGGCGGCGGTGATGGCATCGGCCAGAGTATCACCGTAATGGTGAAAGGATTGGTGCGTGGGCATACCGGCCGGCTTATTGACGGCCAAGAACCAATCGTCAGCAGCCAAGATCGCAAAGGGCAGCTTCTCCTGCGCCGGTAGCGGCATGCCGTCGATCTCCCCCTCCCCCAGGCGCAAACAAAGCTCCTCACCGGGGGAAAGAATATGGCGAACGGTCTTGGGCACACCGTTTACGGTGATGCGCCCCACCTCGCTTTTCAAGAACACCAGGCACCGCGTAGACATTTGTAAACGTGAGCGCAAAAAATCACGAATGCAAAGCCCACCGTCACCCTCGTTGATCAATAGTTTCATGTGCGATTACAAAGCAGGCAGAGCGGGTGCTCTGCCTGTTTATCTTTCCACGATTTTATCTAAAAATTCACCTAAAGCGGCAAGGACGGTTTCTTGGTCACAGAGAAAGCTCATCCCATGCCCGGCTTCATCGACCGAGACCATATATTTCGGCTCTTGGGCAATATCAAACAGTGCCTTGCCCATGGCATACGGTACAAAATCATCTGCCTTACCATGCACGAACAGCTTTGGCAGCGGTGATGCCGCTACTGCCTCGCGTGCGCTGGTCTCACAGGGGTCAAAGTGCGCCAGCACGCGGCAAAGCCATATTACCGTAGGCATGATCAGCGGCAGAGGCAGCTTCATTTTCGTGCCTACGTGCCGCAAAATATCCATGGGAGAGGAATAACCGCAATCGGCAATGATGCCCACCACGTTTGGCGGCAACGGCTCGCCAAGCGCCATCATCACGGTGGCGGCGCCCATTGACATACCGTCTAACACGATCTTGTGATCGGGGCCAAACCGCTTGGCCAAGTAGTGTGCCCAGGCAGCGCCATCACGCCGCTCATGGATGCCGAAGGTAATGTACCTCCCCTCGCTCTTGCCGTGGGCACGCTGGTCCACCAGCAGGATGCGGTAGCCGCGCTTGCCGATATAATAGGGGAAGATGCCGTTAAAATCATTTTCGCCAAACGAGCGGTAGCCGTGAAAGAGAATGATGGTGGCCTCTGCCCCCTCTTCCCCATACAGGCGGCCGTATAACGACAGCCCATCCTGCGAGCGGATGATGATCTCCTCGCACGGCATGGCATCTACGCTTGCAATACCGTTCGCTACAAGATCACGATACTGCCCCACGTGGGCAAGCGCAGACTCCATCTTGGCACGCCCCTGCTTTTTCTTACGCAGAAAGGCAAAGCGAAATACCGAAAGGCATAGCACCGCATAGGCAAGCAGCAGCAGACCTACCAGCGCCAGCGTAACGATCAAAACGGGATGCATGGCTCAATGCTCCCTGCGCGGAATGCCAAAGGTATCCAGCTGCGAGCCATCACTGAGCAGGTGCGTAAAGGTAACGCTGCTGTCTCGTAGCACCAGGCCCGTGCAGGCATAGCCGTCCTTATCCAGGCGGGAGCCAACGATGACCGGATAGCGGTGCGGGATCTTGGCACCGGCATAATCGGCCGGGTAAAACTCAAAGCGGTGGCTGTGGCCGGCAATAAAGAAATCGGGATTCATACGGTTCAGCGCACGGCCAAAGATCTCATAGGTCGCGGGCATAATATCAAAAGCACCGTGCATGGCCGTATTGGTCATAAAGGCAACGTGCGAAATGGCCATGGTGTACTTGGCAGCCGGCATTTTTATACGGGTAAGGTCGCGCGCCTCAGCCGCACGATAGGGTTCAAAGCAATTCACACCGCCGCATTCGACGTTATTATCCAGCTTATCCTCGCCGCAGTCAAGCACCACACCGCCAATTGGGCCAAGCGTGAAGTTAAAATAGGTCTTTTCCCCATCGGTAGCAATGTGATCGGGCAGCAGCTCTGCCAGCTTACCGCGGGTATCGTGATTGCCGCGACCAATGATCACGGGCTTCTCACCACGGCTGATGCGGCCGATAAAGGCATTGATCTCTACCAGCATCTGCTCGGTCTCGATCTCGCCGATATCACCGTTTACAATGTAAAAATCCACCTCGCCGAAGGCGGCAACAGCGCGCTCGGCAGCCGGGTAGTTACCGGGGTTATAGTTGCCGTGCACGTCCGCAATATAAACGGCACGGATATCATCCTCTTTGGTAATGGGGTGAAAGGTAAAGGTCTGGGACTCCTCTTGCTCGTCGGTAACCGAAAAATAGGCCTTTCTTTCCGTTACCCCGCGAAAGAAAACGGTGTAGGCACAGGCTTTGTCCAAAATCTTTTGCGGGAAGGTGAATTTGTGCACCTTGCGCTCGGTGCGGTAAACGCCGTAGCCCGGCTCATATACGTCACGGTTGCCGATGCGCAAGCGGCAGATGCCCGGCTCCTTCAGGTTAATAACGATCTGATACTCATCATGGACAACGAACACGTTAGGTAAACAAGCGAGAAAGTCTTTCATCGTTATCGTAAAAGCCGCTACGCGGCGCCCTTTCAAAAAAGATTTATCCGTTTTCGGTCGGCAGGAACAGTGCCTCTAACACCATATCCTTGGTTACAATACCATTTTCAAAATCCCACAATTCGCCATCAAGCACCCACCCGGCGAAGGCGTAGCCGTTTTCCAGCATTTCCTTCCATTCGTCGGTATCGGTAAAGCGCTCGGGGTTCTCGGCATACGGGTCGCCGGCCTTTTCGCCATAGCAGAACAGGGCCTCGGCACGCACGTAATCGCCTATCATATAAGAAACGGTATAATCACGCCGTGACCAATTGGCCTCCAGCACGATATCCTTTTCTACCGGCCTCTCAAAATCCCACTTTCGGTCGCCGTAATACCAGCCCTCCAGCTTATAGGCATCATCCCCCGGCAGCGAAATGTTCTGCGCCAGACTGCCACGCGGTATCTCGACCGAATAACTGTGCGGCTCCTCCATAGAGGTAGAAAGGTACCAGGTATAGGTGACGGTACAGGGGTCCTCGATGCCGGGCTGCTCGGTCTCGCCGCCCCCGCAAGCGCAGAATAACAGCGCGCAAAGCAGCAAAAGCGCTATGCTGAACCAATGTTTTTTCATCGTTTTTCCCCGTTCCTCTCGAATACGAATTCATGTAATTTTAAGTATACCACATTTCTTCGGATATTGCAAGCAAGAACAAGAAAAAAGTGCCGATGTTTTTCATCGGCACCTTGTTTGGGTTAACGAATATAAAGCCCCTGTTCACCGTGATCGACCGTCAAAATACTATCCGGCTCAGGGTCTGCCGCGATCAATTTTCTGGCTAGCAGCGTTTCTACCCTTGCCTGCAAAAAGCGGCGTAGCGGGCGGGCACCGTAGACGGGATCATAGGCAGAACGGATAACGTAAGCCTTGGCAGCATCGGTCATCTCTACGCGCAGGCCGCGCGCCTGCATACGGCTTGCAAGGTCAGCAAACAGCAGGTCAACAATGCCCTCCATATTCTCTTGCGTGAGCGGCTTATAGAACACGGTCTCATCCAGCCGGTTCAGAAATTCCGGGCGGAAGGAGCGGCGCAAAAGCGCCTCGACCGCGGCGCGGCCGCTTTCGCTGAGCTCGCCGTTTTCAATGCTCTCTAAGATGATATCCGAGCCGAGGTTTGATGTGAGTATCAGAATGGTATTCTTGAAATCGACCGTGCGCCCCTGGCTATCGGTAATACGGCCGTCATCCAGCACCTGTAGCAGCACGTTAAAGACGTCGGGGTGCGCCTTCTCTACCTCGTCAAACAGCACCACCGAATAGGGGCGGCGGCGCACCGCCTCGGTCAGCTGGCCGCCCTCATCATAGCCCACGTAGCCGGGAGGGGCACCGATCAGGCGAGAGACCGAATATTTTTCCATATACTCGCTCATATCAATGCGCACCATGTTATGCTCATCGTCAAAGAGCGCCTCGGCCAGCGCCTTGGCAAGCTCGGTTTTGCCAACACCGGTGGGACCAAGGAAGAGGAAGGAGCCGATTGGCCGGCGCGGGTCACGAATGCCGGCGCGGGAGCGCAGAATGGCATCTGCCACCTTTTCAACGGCCTCATCCTGCCCAATCACGCGGCGGTGGAGAATTTCCTCTAAGCGCAGCAGCTTATCGCGCTCTCCCTCTACCAGCTTGGCAACCGGGATGCCGGTCCAGCGGGCCACGATGCGGGCGATCTCTTCTTCGTTCACGGTATCACGCAGAAGTGTGCTCTGCCCTGCTTTATCCTTTGCTTTTTCTTCTTCCTCTGCCAGTTCCTTTTGCAGGTTAGGCAGGCGGCCGTACTTCAGCTCGGCCGCGCGGCTAAGGTCGTAGCCTTCCTGCGCGCGCTCGATCTCGGCACTCACGCCCTCAATTTCCTCACGCAGCCTCTGCACGCGCTCAATGCCGCTTTTTTCCCCTTCCCACTTGGCCTTCATTTCGTCAAAGCGGGCACGCAGGTTGGCCAGCTCCTCACGGATCTCGGAAAGGTGCTCCCCCGAGAGCTTATCGGTCTCCTTTTTCAGGGCTGCCTCCTCGATCTCCAGCTGCATGATCTTGCGCGAGATCTCATCCAGCTCTGTGGGCATGGAATTCATTTCCGTCTTGATCAAGGCGCAGGCCTCGTCTACCAGGTCGATGGCCTTATCCGGCAAAAACCGGTCGGAAATATAGCGATCGGAAAGCGTGGCGGCGGTGATCAGCGCGCCATCGTGAATCTTCACGCCGTGGTAGACCTCGTAGCGGTTTTTAAGGCCACGCAGGATAGAAATGGTATCCTCTACCGTAGGCTCCGGCACCAGCACGGGCTGGAAGCGCCGCTCAAGCGCCGCATCCTTTTCTATATACTTGCGGTATTCGTTCAGCGTGGTGGCACCGATGCAATGCAGCTCGCCGCGCGCAAGCAGAGGCTTGAGCAGGTTGCCGGCATCCATGGCGCCATCCGTCTTTCCGGCACCGACCACGGTGTGCAGCTCGTCGATAAAAAGGATCACGCGCCCCTCACTCTTCTGCACCTCGGAAAGCACCGCCTTCAAGCGCTCCTCAAACTCGCCGCGGAACTTAGCACCGGCCACCAGCGCCCCCATATCCAGCGAGAAGATGGTGCGGTTTTTCAGGTTATCCGGCACGTCGCCGCGCACGATGCGCTGGGCAAGCCCCTCGGCAATGGCGGTCTTGCCAACGCCCGGCTCGCCGATCAGGCAGGGGTTGTTTTTGGTCTTGCGAGAGAGAATGCGGATCACGTTGCGGATCTCCTCGTCCCGTCCGATAACAGGGTCAAGCTTCTGCGCCCGCGCCAGCTCTACCAGATCCTGCCCGTACTTTTTCAGCACGTCGTAGGTATCCTCGGGGTTATCGCTTTCCACGTGGCGGTTACCGCGCACCGCCTTCAGGGCGGTAAGAAAGCCATCCCGGCTGATGGCATGCGCCGCAAAGAGCTTTTTGGTGCTCTCGTCCGGCCGCTCCAGCAGGCCAAGGAACAGGTGCTCGACCGAGGTATAGCTATCCCCCATTTTTGTCGCCTGTGCCTCTGCCTCGCTTAAGGCGTTATCCAGCTCGCGCGAGACGTACAGCCTGTCTGCCTCGCGGCTGCCGCTGACCTTGGGCAGCTTATCGATCGTGGCGCGCAGCTCGTCTGTCAGACCAAGGGGCGCAATGCCCATTTTTTCAAGCAGGGTGCCAACCAGGCCATCCGGCGTGGAGAGCAGCGCCAGCAGCAGGTGCGCCTGCTCCATTTGCTGATTGCCGCTGGCCGTTGCCAGGCTCTGCGCGCTTTGCAGCGCCTCTATGCTTTTTTGTGTTGCTTTTTGAAGATTCATACGATGACCTCCTTATTCAAATAATCAAGGGTGAAGAGCGCAGGTATTCCGCATAGATCGCATCAATCTCCCGCGCGGCGGCTGCCGGCTCATCCAGCAGGCGGAAAAAGGTCTTCAGCCCACGGTCGAAGGTGCGGATGTATACGGCGATCAGCTCGCCAAGCGTATCCGGGCTTGGCGCTGCCTCTAAGGCCTGCCTGTTTTGCCGCACCGCCAGGCGGCGGCTGAGCTTCCCCTCTGCCGCCGCACAGCGAACGGTGCCGATGCGGCTTTGCTCAATGCGCGACCACAGCTCGTAAAAGCACATCATATACTGCGTTAGGGTGCTGTTTTGCGTGCGCATGGAAACACGCAACTCGCCAACCTCGCCGGTGCTGGTACGAAACAGCTCTACGCTGTAACGCACGGTAGGGTTGTATTTATAAAGAAGAGCCGAGCGGAAGGACAGCATAGTATCCGACGGCTGCATGGCCAGCTGAAAGCTATCCTGCCCATCTAACATAGCAGATATACGACCAAATGCCTCACGGATCCTTTGCTCGGGCGTGACGTAGGAGGCATACTCAGCCAAGATCTGATTGACAAGGCTTGATCGGTTGGTGTTCTGCATGTAGGCCAGGCGGTCGATCGCAGCGACCACGCCATCGTCTAACATCAAAGAATATACGCTCTTTTTCATGGGCTTTCTCCTTTTTCGTCTTCTACTTTTATTATACTCGGTTTTTATAATTTGTCAAGCGTTTTATATAAATTAGATTACGAGTTTTTTATTTTTAAGATCGAGTTTCAAAAAGGAGGAAAATAGGGGGAGCATTTTTCATATTTTTCCCTGATTTTCGTGGAATAAATCTTGTATCTTGCCGGAATTTGTGATACAATACAAGGTATGAAATTGTAATAAGCAACGGAGGATTGCCTTTTATGTTAGATTTGAAATTTTTAAGGGAAAACCCGGATGTGGTTCGCCAGAACATCCGCAACAAGTTCCAGGATAGCAAGCTGCCCCTGGTTGACGAGGTGATGGCGCTGGACGTAGAGCGCCGTAAGATCACGCAGGAGGCTGACACCCTGCGCGCCAACCGCAACAAGCTCTCGAAGCAGATCGGTGCCCTGATGGGCCAGGGCAAGCGTGAGGAGGCTGAGGCTGTGAAGGCACAGGTAGCCGCCCAGGCTGCCCAGCTGGCCGAGCTGGAGGCGAGGGAGCCCGTACTTGACGAGCGCATCAAGCAGATCATGATGACCATTCCGAACATCATCGACCCCTCTGTTCCGATCGGTAAGGATGATAGCGAGAACGTAGAGATAAAGAAGTACGGTGAGCCTGTAGTGCCGGATTTTGAAATTCCCTACCACACCGAGATCATGGAGGCCTTTGACGGTATCGATCTGGATTCTGCCCGCCGCGTTGCCGGCAACGGCTTCTATTACCTGATGGGCGATATTGCCCGTATTCATTCGGCGGTGATCTCCTACGCGCGTGATTTTATGATCGACCGTGGCTTTACCTACTGCGTGCCGCCCTTTATGATCCGTGCGGACGTAGTGACCGGCGTAATGAGCTTTGCCGAAATGGAGGCCATGATGTACAAGATCGAGGGCGAGGATCTCTACCTGATCGGCACGAGCGAGCACTCGATGATCGGTAAGTTTATCGACCAGATCCTGCCTGAGGAAAAGCTGCCCTACACGTTGACCAGCTATTCCCCCTGCTTCCGCAAGGAGAAGGGTGCCCACGGCATCGAGGAGCGCGGTGTTTACCGTATCCACCAGTTTGAAAAGCAGGAGATGGTCGTTGTCTGCCGCCCTGAGGACAGCATGATGTGGTATGATAAGCTGTGGCAGAACACGGTTGACCTGTTCCGCTCGCTGGATATCCCCGTTCGCACGCTAGAATGCTGCTCGGGTGACTTGGCTGACCTGAAGGTAAAGTCCTGCGACGTAGAGGCATGGTCGCCCCGCCAGCAGAAGTATTTTGAGGTGGGCAGCTGCTCGAACCTGGGTGACGCCCAGGCACGCCGCCTGCGCATCCGTGTGAGCGGCAAGGATGGCAAGTACCTGGCCCACACGCTGAACAACACCGTGGTGGCACCGCCGCGTATGCTGATCGCCTTCTTAGAAAACAACCTGCAGGCTGACGGCACCGTGCGCATCCCCGAGGCGCTGCGCCCCTACATGGGTGGCAAGACCGAAATCAAGCCCAACCGCTAACAAAAAGCCCCCTCTGCGTGAAGCCTTGCTTCATGCAGGGGGGCTTATTATTTTACCTCGCCATGCGAGAGCATAACGCTGCCGTTAGGCAAAACGTCCATCAGGCCGTAGCTTGGCTTACCGTCATAGGGGCGGCCGATGCTGCCGGGGTTAAAGACGTATAGCCCCTCATCCGAGCAGTAGCGACATTCCGGCCGGTGGGTATGGCCGTAAAGCAGCACGCGAGCACCGGCCTCGAGCGCGCGCTTCTCTGCCACGGCAGTGCTGCCCTTCACACCGGCAAGGTGGCCGTGCATCATCATCACGCGGCAGCCAAAGAGCGTAAACAGGTCGGTATCCTCTGCCTCGCGCATGACAAAGAAATCCATATTACCACGCACGCAGCGAAAGATATGTTGCGGGAACATGGCAAAAAGCCGCTCTACGTCTGTCAGACCATCGCCAAGAAAGAGAACGTTTGTAATATCCGGGTGCTGCCGGATAACGTTCACCATGGGAAAATGGTTGCCGTGTGAATCCGAAAATATCAAAAATTGCATAAAACCTCCCGAAAGCAGTATGCGCAATCTTGCTCCTGCCAACATATACTGGCAGCAGAACAGAATTGTGAGGTGCTGCTTATGAAATTTGATCCCACCATGATGCAGGCGCTGCTTGCCTTAGACGATGCCGCGCTGTGGAAAAAGATTGCCGAGATCGCCGCACAGGGCGGCATTACCCTCTCCAAGACACCGCCGCCACCGGCCGAAATGGCAAAGCTGCGCGCCTTAATGCAGGGCAGCGGCCAGGCTGACGTGGCAGGCGCCATGCAAACGCTGGCAAGATACCGCAGCAAAAAGGGGTAAGCCATGGCTGACGAATACATAAAAAGCGACCAGCCTGATCTTTCTGCCATGCTTAGCGGTCTGCTGCAAAACCCTGCCGCCATTTCCATGCTCTCTTCCCTGCTGGCGGGCGGCTTAGGCAGCAATGGCTCGCACGTGAAAAAGCCGGAGCCGTGTGACGAGCCCTGCCCCAAGGCACCGCCGCTTTTACCGCCATGTGAGCCACCGCATCCGAAGCCAACTGACGATCGCGCCTGCCTGCTCAACGCCCTACGCCCGTATCTTTCCCCGGCGCGGTGCGAGACCATTGATTCACTGCTTCGTATTTTAGAGCTGATGGAGCTATTACGAAAACGGAGGTGACCTATGTATACCAGAGCTTATCCGCCGCGGCAGATGCCGGTGCCCGACAATTACAGCGGTGTTGCCCTGACAACAGAGGAAGCGCCACCGGCAGAGGAGCCGGTGCAGGAAACAATCGTATCACCCCCCGCAGAGGAGCCTCTCGCACCACCGCAGGAGGAGCCGGCCGTAGAGGCGGCAAGCATGCAAGAGCCGCAGCCGCCACCACCGCCCTTGCCGCCCAGCATTGCCACGGCAGATATGCTGCTGCTGGCAGTAGCGGCGCTGATGTCACAAAACGGGCAATCAGACGGCGAGCTGCTGATGATCCTCTTGCTATTATTATTAGGAGATTAAGACAGGGCGGAGCGTTGCTCCGCCCTGCTTTTCTCTGTTAAAACAGGGTATACTGGTTGGTCTCGCTAAGCCCCTCGAGCGCCTTGTTGCGCCGCAGCAGCTCGATAACCGATTTAGAGACGCCTGCCTTGCGCTGTAGATCCTCGATCGAATAAAGATCGCCGCTTTCACGCAAATCAAGAATACGCTGGGCAACCGATTCGCCAAGCCCGGGGAGCGAGGAGAACGGCATGCGAATATGACCATCCTCAGGCAAAAAGGCGTTTGCATCCGATTTCCAGATGCTGACCGGCAGAAATTTGATACCGCGGCACATACATTCGCCTACCAGCTGTAGCGTGGTCACCATATCCGATTCCTTTTGCGTGGCCTCGTTGCCCTTTTTTTCAATGGCGGCGATCGTATCGTACACCGCACGCTTACCCTGGCCAACGATCTCGGCATCAAAGCCGCCGGGCGCCACAGTCAGGAAGGCGGCGTAGAACTCCATGGGGTAGTAGATCTTATACCAGCCCAGGCGAATGGCCGACATAACGTAGGCAGCGGCATGCGCCTTGGGGAACATGTATTTGATCTTTTTGCAGGAGGCGATGTACCATTCCGGCACGTCGTGCGCCAGCATCTCCTGCTCGTATTCCGGCTTTAGGCCCTTGCCCTTTCGCACGTCCTCCATGATCTTAAAGGCGGTACCGTTTTCTAACCCGTGGCGAATGAGGTACAGCATAATACCGTCACGCGTGCCGACCACCTCGGAAATGGTACAGGTTCCGCTTTTGATCAGATCCTGCGCGTTGCCAAGCCACACGCCTGTGCCGTGCGAAAGACCGGAGATCTGCAATAGGTCGGCAAAGTTCTTGGGCTTCGCATCCATCAAGAGGCCCTGGCCGAAATGCGTGCCCATCTCCGGGATGCCGTAGGTACCAAGCGGCGATTTGATCTCCTCAGACGATACCCCCAGGGGCTTCGTGCTGTGGAACAGCTCGTACACGGCGGGGTCGTTCATCTTCACGTCCATGACGCTGGTGTTCGTATACCTTTCCAGCATCTTATACTTGGTAGGCATATCGTGCCCCAGCTCGTCCAGCTTTAGGATGGTATCGTGCAGATACGAGAACTGGAAGTGGGTGGTGATGATATCCGAATTGGGGTCATCTGCCGGGTGTTGCACGGGCGAGAAATCATAAATATCATACTCCGTCGGCACAACGATGATGCCGCCGGGGTGCTGGCCGGTTGAGCGCTTTACGCCCTCGCAGCAGGAAACGATGCGCGAGACCTCTGCCTTTGGCAGGGCGATCTTACGCTCGTCAAGGTACTTCATCACGTAGCCGTAGGCAGTCTTGGATGCCAGGGTGCCGATGGTACCGGCACGGAACACGTGCCCCTCGCCAAACAGCTCCTCGGTGTATTTATGCACCTTGCCCTGCACGTCGCCGGAGAAGTTGAGGTCGATATCGGGCGATTTATCACCCTTAAAGCCAAGGAAGGTCTCAAAGGGGATATCATGCCCATCGCCAAACAGCGGCTCGCCGCAAACGGGGCAATTCTTATCCGGCAGGTCAAAGCCGGAGCCGACCGAGCCATCGGTAATAAACTCGGAATACTTGCACCTCAGGCAGCGGTAATGCGGCGGTAGGGGGTTTACCTCAGAAATACCGGCCATCGAGGCAACGAAGGACGAGCCAACCGAGCCGCGCGAGCCAACCAGGTAGCCAAGGCTTTCGCTATAGGCCACCAGCTTTTGCGCGATCATGTACAGCACGGCAAAGCCGTTGGAGATGATAGAATCCAGCTCGCGCTTCAGGCGGGAGGAAACGATCTCGGGGATCTCCTCGCCGTACCAATCGTGCGCGCGCTGCCAGCAAATATCTGTCAGATCCTTGTCCGAGCCGGGGATGATCGGCTCATACCGCCCATCCGGGATCGGGCGGATCTTTTCCACCATATCCGCAATTTTATTCGGGTTTTCAATAACCACCTCATGCGCCAACTCCGGCCCGAGATACGCAAACTCGGAAAGCATCTCCTCCGTGGTGCGCAGGTAGATGCCTACGTCCTTATCCGCATCGGCAAATTTTTGCCCGGCAAGCAGGATCTTACGGTACAGCTCGTCCTCTTTGTTAAGGAAGTGCGCATCACACGTGGCCACCGTCATCTTGCCGAGCTTTTTACCCAGCTTGATAATACGGCGGTTCAGCTCCATGAGCTGCTCGTTACCGGCGACCTTGCCGTCTGCGATCAGAAACTGGTTGTTGCAAAGCGGCTGGATCTCTAAGTAATCGTAGAAGGATGCGATCTCTTCAAGCTCTGCCTCGGTTTTTCCCTCTAAAAGCGCCTGGTAAAGCTCGCCAGCCTCACAGGCGGAGCCAATGATCAGCCCCTCGCGGTGCCGCTCTAACAGGCTTTTGGGGATACGGGGAGAGCGCTTGAAATAGGAAAGATAGCTTTCCGAGATCAGGCGGTAGAGATTTTTCAGGCCCGTGAGATTCTGCACCAGCAGGATCATGTGTCGCGGCTTGATCGAAAGCGGGTCGGCCGTTTCACTCATAGCCTCGGTCAGACGGTTGAAGTCATTGATGCCCTCACCCGAAAGGCGCTCGATCATGCGGAAGAAGATGGCGGCCAGC
>JAZQVK010000171.1:0-6333 GCA_045631765.1 Eubacteriales bacterium | reverse complement strand
CCACCGTACCCTCAAATGTAGAGAGCGCATTCTCCAGCGCCTCGCGCGAGCCGATATCCAGATGGTTGGTCGGCTCGTCTAAGATCAGCAGATTGATCTTGGTCAGGATCATCTTCGCCAGCGTCAGGCGTGCGCGCTCGCCGCCCGAAAGCACCGAGATCGGCTTATCCATATCGTCGGCAAAGAAGAGAAAGAGCGCCAGAGCCGAGCGCAGCTCGCCATCCGTCTTTTGCGGGTAGGCCTCGCGCAGCTCGCCAAATACCGTATTTCGCTCGTCTAAGGTCTGGTTTTCCTGGTCATAGTAGCCGGGCGTGACGTGGTAGCCAAGCTCCACGCGCCCCGCGCGCGGCGAAAGCTTGCCGATCAGCAGCTTCATCAGCGTGGATTTTCCGCACCCGTTCGGGCCTAAAAACAGCACCCGCTCGCCCTTGCGGATCAAAAAGTCCAGCCCGTTGATCAGCGGCTTCTCGCCATAGGAAAAGGAAAGCCCTTTTGCCATCAGCACGTCGTTTGAGGAGCCCTCCTCCTCGGCAAACGAGAGGCGGATCTCACGCGGTGGCGGCGGCGCCAGCTCTACCTTCTCCATCCGGTCAAGCTGCTTTTGCTTGGCGCGAATGGTTACAAAATTATGCTCCTGCCCGCAGCGGCGCTGAAAGTCAATATTCGCCTCAATGCGGGAAATGATCTTTTGCTGCTCCTTGTATTGCTTTTCAAGCGATTCGCGCTCGCCCTCGCGCAGCGCCCTGGCCTTCGTATAGTTGCCGGGGTAGAGCTTGGCGCGCGTGCGCTCGATATGCAGGGTCTTGGTGGTCACGCGGTCAAGAAAACACCGGTCGTGCGAGATCAGCAGCACGGTCTTTTTGTAGGCGCAAAGAAAGTCCTCTAACCAGAGCAGCGCGTCAATATCCAAGTGGTTGGTCGGCTCGTCCAGCATTAAGATATCCGGCTCGCGGCAGAGCAGGCGCGCCAGCGCCAAGCGGGTGTTCTGCCCGCCGGAAAGAGAGGAGATCGGCAGCTCCAGCTCACTTTCCGCAAAGCCCATGCGCAGCAGCATGGCGCGGCAGCGGCCGCGGTATTCCAGCCCCCCGGCCGCCGCGTAGGCGCGGTGCGCCTCGTCTAAGGCTGCGCCTAGGCGCGAGGCCTCGGCCTCGCCCGTTGCCGCGGCCAGCTCGCGCTCCAGGTGGGAAAGCTCTTCTTCGGCCGAAAGCAGCTCGGGAAAGGCGTTGATCATGTGTGAAAGCAGCGAATCGGTGCCGCGCAGGCTCTCCTCGGCCGTGCTTTGCGAAAGAAGCCCCACCGTTTTGCCCCGCGCGATAAATACCGCGCCGCGGTCAGGCTGGTACTCGCCCGTGATCAGGCGAAACAGCGAGGTCTTTCCCGCGCCGTTTACACCGATAATGCCCAGGCGCTCGCCCTCGTTTATCGAAAAGCTGATGCCGGAAAGGATCTCCCGCCCCCCAAAGGAAAGCGAAAGATCAGACGTGCTCAGAACGATCATGATTTCTCCTAAAATTCGTAAAAATTACGCAAATATACTTGACAAATTCCCAAAGATGTGGTATAATAAACGAAACGGAAGGCAGGCTGCCGCTTCACCCGGCAGCCCGTTAATTCAAAATAACCGTTACAAGGCAGCGCGGCCATAGCCGCCCTGCGCCGCAGGGCTATCCCACCCTGAATGCCTTTGGGAGAACCTATGTGTGAAACCTGTGATAGCGCCGTCTGCTACGAGGGGTGCCCCTTTATGCAGGAAATACCGGCGCATGCCGTATGCGAAAGCTGCGGCGAGCCGATCTTAGACAGAGATCGGTATTACAAGCACGGCACGCACGCTGTGTGCGAATGCTGTGCCGACGAGCTGACGTGTGAGGAGCTGCTGGCCTATGCCGACCTGAAAGACATGGGCGAGCTGCTTGGCCTGTTAGGCTTCCGCTGCCTCTAAGATCGTCAGCAGCCGCTCAAACGAGGCGGGAAGCGGGCAGGTCACGCGCACCGTTTCCCCCGTCGTGGGGTGCAAGAACGCAAGCTCACCGGCATGCAGGCATTGCCCATCCAGCAAGGCCGCATGCTTTTTTTCAAAGGGCGTGTGCCCACCGCCGTATACCAGGTCCCCCAGCAGGGGGTGGCCGATGGATGACATATGCACGCGGATCTGGTGCGTGCGCCCGGTCTCCAGCTGTAGGCGCAGTAGGGTCACCGCGCCAAAGCGGCGCAAGACCGTATAGTGTGTTACCGCATGCCGGCTGTGCCCCTCACCCGGGCGCAGCACGGCCATTTTTTTTCGGTCACGCGGGTGGCGGCCGATGGGCTTGTCCACCGTGCCCTCATCCTCGGCAAAGCCGCCGTTTACCAGCGCGTAGTAGGTGCGGCGCATGGTGTGATCCTCTAATTGCGCGGCCAGCGCGCGGTGCGATTTGTCATGCTTGGCCACGGCCAGCAGGCCGCTGGTGTCCTTATCAATGCGGTGCACAATGCCCGGGCGTAACTCGCCGCCCACGCCGGAAAGCCCGTCCTTGCAATGAAAGAGCAGGGCGTTGACCAGCGTGCCGTCCTCGTTGCCGGCGGCCGGGTGCACCACCATGCCGCTTGGCTTGTTGATCACCAGCAGGTCGTCGTCCTCGTATACGATCTCTATCGGGATGTCTTGCGCTTCGGCCGTTGCCTCGCGCGGGGCGGGGATGTCGTAGCATAGCGCCGCGCCTGCCGCGGGGCGGTCATTTTTATCGGCTGTGCGACCGCATAGCGTCACGTGCCCGTCAGCAATCAGCTTGGCGGCGGCGGTACGGGAGATCCCTGCCGCCGCCGCCAAAATACTGTCAAGCCGCGTGCCGCTCTCTTCTTCAGTGATCTGATGCGTCGTCACGCTCTGCCTCCTTTTTGGCCGCGTGCAGCCAGCTCCTCGCGCCGCCAGTCCACGATCAGACCAACGAACAGCAGCCCGGCGCCGATCGTTACAAAGCAATCCGCCACGTTAAAGATGGGGAAATTGATAAAGCGCGCATCTAAAAAATCGACCACGTAGCCAAGCGAGATGCGGTCGATCATGTTGCCAATGCCGCCGCCCACCACCGCGCCCAGGCCGGCGCGCAGCAGGGGAGAATCAAGCTTCACGATAAACAGATAGGAAAGCATCGCCACAATTGCTACGCTGGAGATCGACATAAAGATCCAGCGCTGGTCAGGCGCCGAAAAGAGCGACCAGGCCGCCCCCGGATTCTCCGCATAGGTGAAGTGGAAAATCCCTTCTATGATAGGCAGGGTCTTGATCGGCTTTAGGTAAAGCACCACCAGCTGCTTGCTGACGACGTCTAAGATTACCGCCGCCAAAAGAATAGAAAGCGGCAGCCAGCGGCTGCGCATAAAGGAAAGAAAACGGTTCATAGCGTTCTCCTAAAGAATAGTTAAAGAAATAGAAGGCAGCAGCATCGAGACCAAAGAGATCAGCACCACCGTTACCAAAAAGGAGATGTCGATCGGCAGCCCCTCGCCTATGCGCAGCTTTCCAAGCAGCGCGCGCACCGGCATGATGGCCGGCTCGGTCACCGTAAACAGAATGGCCGCCAGAACGCCCTCCTCCTCCGGGTTGAAGAGCGAAAGAACGCAGCGCAGCAGCATGGCCAGCTCAAAAAAGCCAAGCAGCAGCTGCATCGCCACGCAAAGAATCTTCACAAGCACCAAAAGACTGGCCATCGCGTCTCCTTTCTTTTCAAAAAAGCATAAAAAAGCGAACGGGGCTGGTGCACAGTCTGCCACAGCCCCGTCGTTTTTAATTAGTCCTCGTCTGCGCCGCCTTCGCCACGCAGAGCCGCGTCGGTAACGTCAACGTTATTGGGCGTGATGATGTAGGTGTTGTTCGCAACACGCTTCATCTGGCCGTCGATCGAGTAGGCTACGCCGCTGAGAAAATCAATAAAGCGACGGGCAGTCTCCTTGCTGGCGGTCTCCAGATTCAGAACGACCGTGCGGCCGTTCAGCAGATGGTCTGCAATGGTAGAAACGTCCTCAAAATGCTCGGGGCGAACCACCTTCAGCTCAATGCCGCCGCCACCGATGTTCACGCCGCCAAAGCCGATGTTGCTGCCGGCCGGTGCGTCGGTATCCTCTACCAGATCGGTGTCCTGCTCCTCATCCTCGTAGTAGCGGTGACCGTAATCCTCATCCTCAGAACGAAGCGGTCTCTTGTTGAAAATTGCCATGTTTCCTTCCTCCCTAAACAGTTTTATGAAAAAATTGTTTTATTCATCCTTGGTAAATAAATGTCGCCCCACGCGCACCATCGTGGCACCCTCCTCGGCGGCCACCCGGTAGCTGTCGCTCATGCCCATCGAAAGAATAGGCTCGCCGTGCAGCAGCCCCTCGGCCTTGGCGGCCAGCAGCAGCGCTCGCGTCTTTCGGAAGTAGGGGCGATAGGCCTCCTCCTCCGGCAGGGCCGGCGCCATGGTCATCAGCCCACGCAGGCACAGATGCGGGTAATCCCCCGCGCAAAGCGTGCGGCAGAAGGGCAAGACCTCCTCGGGCAGCAAGCCACCCTTGGCCTCCTCACGCCCGCTGTTTACCTCTACCAAAATATCTACCTGCCTGCCACCACGCGCCGCCTGCCGCTCGATCTCGGCGGCTAAGCGCAGCGAATCCACCGATTGGATCAGGGCTACGTCGGCCATCAGGTATTTTACCTTGTTCGTTTGCAGAGAGCCGATCAGATGCAGGCGGGGCGAAAAGCCGTGTGAAGCCAGCAGCGCCTGCCGGGCAGAAAAGCATTGCACGCGGTTTTCAGCCATGTCAGACACGCCGCAGGCGGCAAGCGCCAGCACCTCTTCGTCACTCGCGCTCTTGGTCACCGCCACCAGGGTGGGCACCGGGTACCCGGCCCGGGCAGCACAGGCTGCCAGCTCTGAGCGAACACGCGCAAGATTACGGCGGATATAGCTTGTCTCCTCCATCTCGCGCTCCTTTTACGTGTTTATACAAAATGATTATAGCACAGAATTTTTGACATTGCAAGCATACGCGCAAAAAAATTCGTATAAAAACAAATATTTTTCGGCAGACGGTCGGCGGGGGGCAGCCAAGCGGCGCTTTTGTTACGCAGGCTCCCTCCGGGAGGGAGCTGTCATTTTGGCGATAGACAAAATGACTGAAGGAGTAACGGGTAGTGACAATAAGCAAAGCAATAAACTCTATTCTTGTTTTGCTTCGTAAAGTATATCAATCGAAAAACAAATACGCATAAAGAGGTTTATTCTTAAGAATACACTTTTACCTTTGTCACATTCTCCTACCCGGTACTCCTTCCGTCTCTTCGCTAACGCTCAGAGCCACCTCCCTCCCGGAGGGAGGCTTAGATTGCTTCGCTGCGCTCCCTCCCGGAGGGAGGCTTGGAATGCTTCGCTGCGTAACCTTCCGGATAAGTTTTGAAACCCGTCTCCTACTCCCCCCTCTCCTCCTGCGGCAGGGGCGGGGCAGAGGCTAAATTCGGCAAAATCGCCTCGCCGTTCAGCAGAGACAAAAAGCAATCCTCGGTATCGGGTATGCGCAGGCGCACGCCGTCGATATGTAAAAATCGCGCGTAGTCGTAGGTGTAGGTAGAGAGAGGGCGGTCAAGCGCGTCGTCTGATTGCGCGGCAATCAGAATATCCTGCTCCCCGCGTGAAAGCACCAGCAGCGAATGGTAATAGCCGGATTCCTCGCGCCCCAGCTGGATCACGTCGCCCGGCTGTAGCTCGCCCTCGCTCACCTCGCGGCCAAAGGGGCCAACCTCCTCGTTGCCGGTCAGAAAATTGTAAAAGTATTCCACCCCGGTCCACGAGGCCGTCCGCTCGGCCGCGGAAAGGTAGTACCAGCCAAAGACGGGCGTGTAGTTCATGGTGCAGCTGCCGGCGTACAGGCATTGCGAAACGAAGCTGGTGCAGTTGCCGCCTATGCCGGTGTAGTCAAAATACAGCGGGTTTCGATCCAGCGCCCAGCGCCGCGCGTAGGTCACGGCGTGCTCACGGTTATAATCCTTCACAACAAGCATAAAAAACCTGCCTTTCGTTTTTTAGCAGGATATGCAGGGGCAGGGAAATGGGTGACGGAGCGGGGGAATGCGGAATTAAGAATCCTTTCGCCGTCAGGCGAACCAAGCCTCCCTCCGGGAGGGAGGCTTAGTAACATCCGCCCCGGTGCTCGTTTGCGCCAGCAAACAGGTTCCGCGCGGTTAACCCCAGCCCGAAGAATTACCTCTCGCCTCGTCACCCTGCCGTCATACCGGCTTTTGGCGTTGCACCGACCCTGGCAACGAAAGACCAGGCACCGCCCACGCCTTTTTGCTTTTATAAAAATTTTTCCGAAAAG
>JAZQVK010000170.1:0-9140 GCA_045631765.1 Eubacteriales bacterium | reverse complement strand
GTACTGACCCTTTGCAGTAGCCGGCTTAGCCTTGATAACAGCGCCAACCAGAGCATTGAAGTTCTCCATGATCTTCTCTGCGCCGAAGGAAGCCTTGCCGATAGGGCAGTGAATGATGTTGGTCTTGTCGAGACGGTACTCGATCTTACCGGCCTTAGCCTCGGTAACGGCACGAGCAACGTCGGGGGTAACGGTACCTGCCTTCGGGTTCGGCATCAGGCCCTTAGGACCGAGAACCTTACCCAGACGGCCAACCAGACCCATCATGTCAGGGGAAGCGATAACAACATCAAAATCGAACCAGCCGCCCTGAATCTTGGTAACAAGATCCTCAGCGCCTACGTACTCGGCACCTGCATCCTCTGCAGCCTTTGCCTTGTCGCCGCGGGCAAATACCAGCGTTCTTACGCTCTTACCGGTACCGTTCGGGAGAACGATAGCGCCGCGAACCTGCTGGTCAGCGTGACGAGAGTCAACACCCAGACGGATGTGGATCTCGATCGTTTCATCAAACTTGGCCTTTGCGGTCTGGCAAACCAGGGCAAGAGCCTCAGCGGGGTCATACAGCTTGGATTTCTCAACGAGAGCAGCGCTCTCCTTATACTTCTTTCCGAATTTCATCGTCTAATTCCTCCTACGCCTTATTCTTCTACCGTGATGCCCATGCTGCGTGCAGTACCGGCAACCATGCTCATGGCAGCCTCGATGGAAGCAGCGTTGAGGTCGGGCATTTTCGTTTCTGCGATCTTGCGAACCTGATCCTTGGTCAGCGAAGCAACCTTGGTCTTGTTCGGGGCGGCAGATGCGGTCTCGATGCCGCAAGCCTTCTTAATCAGAACGGCTGCGGGAGGAGTCTTGGTGATGAACGTAAAAGTACGGTCAGCAAAAACCGTGATAACAACCGGAATAATCAGGCCAATATCGTTCTTGGTTCTCTCGTTGAACTCCTTGGTGAAGTTCGGGATCGAAACACCATACTGACCCAGAGCAGGACCTACAGGCGGCTGGGGAGTAGCCTTGCCGGCGGGAAGCTGCAGTTTGATATAACCCATAATTTTCTTAGCCATAAAATTACACCTCCGAATGTGGTACATATACGGGAGAATGAAAAATTTTCTCCCTCCCACAGGGTACCCTTCCAACGGGGAAAGGGGAAAAGGCAATATGCCTTTGCGGCTGATCAGTCAGCCAGCTTGATATCCTTAGATTCTACAATGATCGGGATATCGCGTTTGCCGGTCGAAGCCAGCACCGTAACCTGCTTCTTATCATCAGAAATCTCTTGTACGGTACCGCTATAGCCTTCAAACATGCCGGAAATAATGGATACGGCATCGCCGATCCGGAAGCCGGCCTCCTCCTTGTGGCTCTCTACGTGGAGCGCCTCTACCTCTGCTTCTGTCAGCGGCACGGGCTTAGACCCGGGGCCAACGAAGCCGGTAACACCGGTAATGTTACGAACAACGTGCCAGCTTTCATCGGTCATGACCATCTTTACGAGAACGTAGCTCGGAAAGATCTTGGTCTCAACCTCCTTCTCAACGCCCTTGTCATTTACCGTGCGGGTGATCTCAACCGGGATCTGCACGTCAAAGATCAGGTCGCCGAGGCCGCGGTTTTCAACGATGCGCTCGATGCTGCTCTTTACCTTGTTTTCATAGCCGGAATAAGTGTGTGCGACGTACCATCTGGGACCAAGGTTCATCTGATCAATATCACTCATGACCGTTCGCCTTTACACAAGTTTTCCGAGTGCGCCAATCGCCTGCGAAAGACCGAAGTCAATCAGGCCGATCACAGCGCTGATAACAACCACACCGACAAGAACCAGAATCGAGTTCTTGCGGAGGTCGGAGCCGGACATCCATACAACCTTCTTCATTTCACTTCTGAAATCGCGCCAGAACTTCGCAATGCGAGTACCCATGCGCTTGAAGATGTTGGGCTTCTTTTCAGTAATCTCTGCCATATACAAACCTCTCAAATCAAAATTTGGGATCCCTTGTAGGGATTACTTGGTTTCCTTGTGCAGGGTATGTTTGCGGCAGAAACGGCAGTATTTATTCCGCTCAAGTCTGTCAGGGTCGTTCTTCTTGTTCTTCTCTGTGTCGTAGTTTCTCTGCTTGCATTCGCTGCATGCCAGGGTAATTTTGACTCTCATATCGGCACCTCCTGTTAAAATTAAAGCCGAAGCTTCTTCAAAAACCACGGGCATCCCCGTGGATCGTACCTCCCTCGTGTCGGTGCTTTGCCGGCCTGCCTGTCCCAGTAGGAAAGCACAACAAAAAAACCTCCGACAGAGGTAAGGATAGTATAACACATTCCTTGTCCTTTGTCAAGAGGTTTTTTACATATATAATAAATATTTTTAATTTTCGCCCTCTTCTCCCTCAAAAAGGTCGGGCTGCTTGGCTCCCATGGGTGACACGCTAGTGTAGGGAAGCCCCAAATGATTGTAGGCCAGCACCGTGGCGCAGCGCCCACGCGGCGTGCGGCTCAGAAAGCCGATCTGTAGTAGGTAGGGCTCGTACACGTCCTCAATCGTAATGGCCTCTTCGCCGATCGTGGCTGCCAGCGTCTCAAGCCCCACAGGGCCACCGCCGTAAAACTTGATGATCGCCTCTAACATCCGGCGGTCGGTATTGTCAAGCCCCAGCTCGTCGATCTCTAACAGGCGCAGCCCGGCACGGGCGATCTCGCCGTCTATGCAGCCATCCCCCTTTACCAGGGCAAAATCACGCACACGCTTCAGCAGCCGGTTGGCAATACGCGGCGTACCGCGCGAGCGCGAGGCAATCTCTCGTGCGCCATCCTCGGCGATCTCCATATGGAGGATCGAGGCAGAGCGCTTCACGATGCCCGTCAGTTCCTCGGTCGTGTACAGCTCCAGCCGCTGAATTACGCCAAAGCGGTCGCGCAGCGGGGTAGAGAGCTGGCCGGCGCGCGTGGTAGCGCCGATCAGGGTGAATTTGGGAATGGGCAGGCGTATGCTTCTGGCGCTTGGCCCCTTGCCAATGATGATATCAATGGCAAAATCCTCCATCGCTGGGTAGAGAATCTCCTCTACCTGGCGGGAAAGCCGGTGGATCTCGTCAATAAACAGCACGTCGCCCGGGGCAAGATTGGTCAGAATAGCGGCCAGATCGCCCGGTTTTTCGATCGCCGGGCCGGAGGTGGTGCGCAGGTTCACGCCCATTTCGTTGGCAATAATGGCAGAAAGCGTGGTTTTACCAAGACCGGGCGGGCCGTAAAGCAGCACGTGATCCAGCGCCTCGCCGCGCAGCTTGGCAGAATCAATATAGATGCGCAGGTTTTCCTTGGCCTTGGCCTGGCCGGTATATTCATCAAGCGTTTTGGGACGCAGGGAAGGCTCGCTATCCCGATCATCCGGGATGGATTCGGTTGAGACAATGCGATTTTCAAAATCAAATTCTTCCAGCTCGTTTGGCATGCTCTAACCTCACTTCGCAAAATATTTCAGGGCAGCGGTGATGATCTGCTCAACAGACAGGTTGGCGGTATCCATCCTTCGCAGCGCCTCGGTTACCTCGGCACGGCCATAGCCCAGCACGGTCAGCGCCTCCAGCGCCTCGCCCAGCTTGCCGCCGCTTGGCGTGGCCGGCGCCGTGCTCAGACTGCTGACCCCGGCAGTCCCGACCGGCGAGATCCCCTTGAATTTATCGCGCAGCTCCAGCACCACGCGCGCTGCCGTTTTCGGCCCTACGCCGCTTGCGCGGGAAATGGCCTTGATATCCTCGGATGCCACTGCCAGCGCCAGCTTCTCAGGCGTGAGAAGGGAAAGAATGGCCATGGCCGCCTTCGGCCCCACGCCGGAAACCGAGATCAGCAGGCGAAAGGCCGCCAGCTCGTCCTCGGTGTAGAAGCCAAACAGCTCTACGCCGTCCTCGCGTACCTGTAGGTAGGTGTATAGCTTCACGCGCTTTTCCCCATCCGGGTAGCCAAGCGCTTCTGCGGTGTTCAGGCTGACCGTCAGGCGGTAGCCCACGCCGCCGCAATCAATCACGGCAAAGCTTTCTTCCTTGTGGACCAATGCTCCTGCGATATGATAAAACATGGTTAGCTCTCGCTTTCTTTTTCTTGTTGTGTCTCTTCCAGCTTGCGGCGTACGGCCTTTTCCAGCTTCAGCCGGTCAAGCACCATGTCGTGCCCGCAGGTGTCGCAGCGAATGCGCACGTCGCTGCCCACGCGCAGCACGGTAAATTCCTTTCCCCCGCAGGGGTGCTGCTTTTTCAGCTCCAGCCGCTCACCGGGGCTAAGACGAAGGATCTTATCCGGCATGCTCGTCGCCCTCGCTTTCTTCTGCTGTGCTCTCGTCCTCGGCAATTTTCGGTTTCCTGACCGCCTCGGCTCTTTCGACCTCCTCATCGGAGAGGTAGTTCGGCTCGGCCGGCACCTTCCCGGCATAGAAGAAGAGATTTAGCAGGCGATAGGGCAGGCTGCCCTCGGCCGGCTTCAGCACGCCGCGGCGCCACAGCTCCTCGATCACGATCAAGGCAACAAGCAGCACCAGCGCGATAAGGCTGATCGTCTTGCCCAGCACGTAGCAGGTCGGGCGGTAGACCATTTCTACCGTATGCTCGCCCGGTGCAGCATCAAAGGCCAGTAGGGCATCCAGCGTTTCATAGGTGTTGACACGCACGCCGTCTACCGTTACGATCCAGCCGGCATCGTAGGGAATGGTGGTCTGCACCATCGGCCGCTCGGCGGTGGTGATGATACTGCCAAGGAAGGAATCCTCGGTAAAGCTGTCAAGCGCAATGCCGTTCGTGCCCAGGGCAGAGAGCAGGCGGGTCGCCGTCTCGGTATCCTCTTGGTAAAAAACGACGGCGTCGGTGGGGTAGAGGAAGTAGCTGCATTCATCCATGCGCAGCGTGATCTTGACCTGCTCGCCTGCCGTATAATCGCCAAGCCCCTTTACAAAATCATCGTTGCTGCCGTAGATGGTGCCGTAGTAGGCATCGTCTACAAACATCTCCATTTCGTTGAGGTAGTCGGTGGCGATATAGAAATACAGCGGGCCGTCCTGCTGCACGGTGGTGGTAAAGCTGACCTTGGATTCCGGCGCTTTCAGGCCGGAAAGCGAGATTGTGCCGTTGTTGATCGCTTCCTCGTTTTCCAAAAACACGTCGGAATACAGGGCAAAATATTCAATACCGCCGTGCTCCTCGGTCTCGCAAAGGAGCTTTTCATAACTGACCTCGGCCTCAAGCGGCAGATAGCAATCGGACTCCTCCTTGCCAAGCAGGGCACGAAGCAGGTCGTTTTGCCGTGCCAAGGGCGAGATTAGCGGGCTCATATCATAGTCCTTGACCGTTTCGCTTGCCGCAAAGGCAATTGGTAACGCGTAGGGGTTGCGGTGGATGGCGTTGTTCTGATCTTCATGGTAGCGCTCGTACACGTTATTCAGCCCCAGAACCGGCGCCGTTAACACGTAGCGAATACCAAGCAGGGAATCCAGCACCAGGGTGCTGCCGTAATATTCCGACCAATGCGAGGTAGAGAGCAGACCCATGCGGTACAAAAACTGAATGGTTTTGGCATTTAGGGTAGAGGTAGAGTTGGTCAGACCACGATAGCCGAGCTCCATGGCATCATTGGTCACGCGGTGGTAAAGCACCTCGGTGCGGTAAAAGGAGGTATCGTTCTCCTTCAGCCAGTTAATCGAGCTGCCCGTGGTTTCATGGTAGCCCTGGTATTCGTCACGGGTGGTGGTGCCTACGTCCTCATGCAGCTTGGCAAGCATCACGTTGCCGTTATAGAGGCATTCGGCCAGCACCAAGCAAAGCAGCAGTGCGGAAAGATATTGCCGTGCCTTGCCGCCGCTCTTGCGAATGCCGACCAGCAGCGCGGTGGTCACAGCCATGATGGCAAAGGCTAACACGGCGTGCTCGGTCTTGAAAAAAGAAAGATTTGCAGCCAGCGTTACGGCGACCAAGGCACCCAGCACCACCAGTACAGAAACGATCGTGCGCGGCTTGATGTCACCTAAGCGCGCGTAGGCGCGCGCCGCCAGTACCAGCAAAATAAAGCACAGGAAGAAGCTATAGCGGTAGTTCAGCCAGTTGGGCGCCTGGCCACCGTGCCACAGCATGTCCAGCGAGCTGATCGACATGGAGATATAAAACACGGAAAGGAAAACGCCGGAAACGATGCGCTCAACACGCGGCAGGCGGCGGTTGGCAAAATACAGCGGTACCAGCAGCAGCGTCAGCACGCCGCAATAAACAAAGGGAAAGCCCTCCGGCTCTACGGTGTCGTATACGCCGGGTAGCAGCTTGGCAAAGAACTGCAGCGGGTTAAAGGAGAGCCGCGGTAGGTAGCTGGGGTCGGTAAAGGTGGTCTTGCCAAAGGAAAGAGAGTAGACTACCGTCAGTAGGATGATGGCTGCTATGGCAACGGCCAGCAGGGAATACAGCGCCATGCGCACAAGGGCACGCAGGTAGTGCTGCTTTTCACGCAGCGGATCGTTCTTCCCGCCCTCCGAAAACGCGTAAAAATAATAGAAAAAGTAAAGCAGCGTGTAGATGCAGGTCATAAAACCGATATAGAAGTTTGAAAGCAGCGAAAGCGCCAGTGAGAAGACAAACAGGCGATAGCGGCGGTACTTCACAACGGCTTCAATGCCCAGCGTCAGTAGTGGCAGCAGGATCAGATTGTCGATCCACATCGAGTTATGCTGCATCACGATCGCAAAGGAGGAAAGGGCATACAGGGTAGAGAGCATGATCGAGGCATGCGGCGCGCAGAACTGCTGCCGGTGCATATAGATGCCAAAGGTAAGGCCGCAAAGCCCGGCCTTTAGAATAAAGATAAAGAGTAGCGCCTCGGTCATATAGGCCTCAGGGAACAGGGCGACGATATAGGAGAGCGGGCTGGCCAGGTAGTAGGCGTAAATGCCCATCATCTCGCCCCCAAGGGAACGGGAAAAGGAGTAGAGGAGCGAGCCGTCACCGTATACAAAGGCGCGCAGCGCCTCGTAAAAGCCGATATATTGACCGTTCAGATCCAGCACGAGGACAGAATTGTTGCCAAAGGGGAACACCCCGTCCAGCGCGTAGATCAGCAGCATAAAGGTAAACGGAATGAGAAAGGACCATATCAGATACGAGCGATCTCGCTTGGTGGGCAGCAAGCCGTCTCGCGTATCGCCGGTAGCAGCCAAAGAGTTGTTCATAGTGGTTCCTCACAACGAAAAATATACATCTACTATTTTAGCATAGTTTTTGGCAAAAGTAAACAGGAAAGAGAAAATCCGTATAGAAAAGTAGGAATACTGCCTGTAAAACTTGACATGCCGCCCCATATTTGCTATAATGAATACAGAAATCAAGAAAAGAGGAGCGATAGATGACACGCTTGATCTTCGTTCGCCATGGGGAAAGCGAGGCAAATCTGTCTCGCGTTTTTGCCGGGCACACCAACGCCCGCCTGACAGAAAAGGGGCACGCCCAGGCGGCATTAACGGCAGACTATATCGCCGCGCATTATCAGGTTGATGCGGCTTACGCCAGCGACCTGTGCCGTGCCTACGATACCGCCTGCCACATAGCGGATAAATTTCATATTCCCGTGCAGCCGGAGCCCGCATTCCGAGAGATATTTGCCGGCAGATGGGAAAACAGACCCTTTGACGAGGTTGCCGTGGTCTTTGCCGAGGACTATGCGACCTGGCGGCAGGATATCGGTTGTTCCCGCTGCACGGCCGGAGAATCCTTTGCTGAGCTGCAGGCGCGCGTGTGCGCCTGTGCTAAGCGCCTGGCCGCACGCCACGAGGGGCAAACCGTGCTGGTAGGCACGCATGCAACGCCCATTCGCGCGTTGGAATGTGCCTGGCGCGGTGCAGGGCTTGATGGCGCCAAGGATATTCCCTTTGTGGCAAACGCCTCGGTCACCGTGGTAGAATACGAGGGGGACGAGGTGCGCATCCTGCTGCGTGGCTATCACGACCACCACGGCGAATTAAGCACCGGTCTGCCGAGAGGAGCTGTATGATGAAGCATCTGTATCCCATGAAGCTGACCTACGAGGCGAAATATCGCATCTGGGGCGGCGATACGCTGAAACGTGAATTTGGTAAAAACGCCCCGGGCATCGACCGGCTGGGCGAGACCTGGGAGCTGACCGTCCGTGCGGACGGAATGAGCGTGGTAGAAAACGGCCCCTATGCCGGCATGCCGTTAGATCAGGTGATTAGCGCGCTTGGCATGCAAGCCGTCTCTCCCACCTACAAGGGCGGTGTGTTCCCGCTGCTGATCAAGCTGATCGACGCGCGCGATAAGCTCTCGGTTCAGGTACACCCGGATGATGACTATGCCGCACGCGAGGAGCATGACGTTGGCAAGACCGAGATGTGGTACGTGCTGGCGGCCGAGCCGGGCGCTACCTTAGTATCCGGCCTGAAGCCGGGGGTAGACCGGGGTGCCTTTGCCGCGGCCGTGCGAGAGGGGCGCACCGAGGAGGTGCTGGAGGAAAGACCGGTAAAGAAGGGCGACGTTTGCTTTATCCCCTCCGGTCTGGTGCATGCCATCGGCGCCGGCATCGTGGTGGCCGAGATCCAGCAAAACTCCGACCTGACCTATCGCGTTTTCGACTATGATCGCCGGCAGAGCGACGGTAGCCTGCGTGAACTGCACGTTGATCGCGCGCTGGCGGTGGTGCAGCCCTTTTCTGAAATGGAGATCAATGCCATTCGCTTTGAGGCGCAAGACGGGCAGGATGATGGGGATACCCTGGTGCATTGCCGCTACTTCCGTGTGCGCCGCCTGGCGGTGAATGGAGGCCGCACCGAAACGGTCGGTGCGGATAGCTTCGTGGCCCTTTTGTGCGTAGAGGGGGAGGGCGAGATCACCTGTGCCGGCGAGAGCCGACCTATCAAAAAGGGCGAGCAGTATTTTCTGCCCGCCGGTATGGGTGGGTATCACCTGGCCGGCAGTATGGTGCTGCTTGCCGCATCCGTATAACGTAAAAGACCCGGCTGTGTGACATGCCACACGGCCGGGGCTTTTTTATGCGATCAGATCAATGGCGCGGGCGCACAGCACGCGCCCCAGCTTTTGCTCAACCGTTAGTTGATGTAGCGGAAGCATGCTTTTTCTTTACAAAGAGGCAAGGAAGGCCTG
>JAZQVK010000169.1:0-1902 GCA_045631765.1 Eubacteriales bacterium | reverse complement strand
ACTGAGGGAGTAACGGGTAGTGACAATAAGCAAAGAAACAATCTCTATTCTTGCTTTGTTTCGTAATCCATATCAACCGGGAAAGAGAATACCTATCAAGAGAATTTACACGTAAGAATATTCCTTTTCTTTTTGTAATCTCCCCTACCCGGTACTCCTTCCGTCATTTTGCCTGCGGCAAAATGCCACCTCCCTCCCGGAGGGAGGCTTAGTAACATCCGCCCCCGGTGCCCGTTTGCGGTACGCAAACAGGTTCCGTGCGGTTAACCCCGGTACGAAGCAATACCTTTCGCCCCGTCACCCTGTCAGGGAGCCTAATTTCGGCGTGGCACCGAATATGGCAAGTACGCAATAAAATCCTGGCCATAGCGTTCGTCAAACCGCTTGCGGGCCGTCGAGACGTCGGCCCCTACGAATTACCTGCGGGCACCATATCCTTTTCCCCAAAAAGTTTTTGAGGGTTTGGGAACTTTTTTCAAAAAGTTCCCAACACGCCTCTCTTTTTGCAAAAAGTTTCCGCAATCCTCCCTGCCTTCAGTCCTTAAACGTGTAGTCCGGGTTCAGCACCTTGTCGTACTTTTTCAGCAGATACTCGTGCATGTCCGGGTACTTCTTCCACAACAGGATCAGCGCCTCGGTTGCCGAATACTTTGGGTACACCCCGTTCTTCGGGTTTAAGAGCAGCTCGTACTCTTGGTCGATCTCCATCGGCGAGATGGGCACCGTCGCATCGGCCGTGCCACTTATACTGCCCGCGCCATTCGCCGCACTGCCCGTGCCGGCCGTGCCGCCGGCACCGTTTGCCGCGCCATTCCCGGCACCGCCGTTTGCCTGCAGCTTCGCGTAGTGCGAAAGCAGGGCAGAGAAGGCATCCGCCTCTGCCTCGGTGCGCGTGTTCTCCATGTCCGCCAGCGAGGCAAACAGCCCCTCGCCCAGCTTGCCCTCGTCGGTGGCCGCCGCGTGCGTGCCGTCTACGTTGTCCTGCATCAGGCCGTAGATGTCGCTTGCATCCGCCCCGGCGGCGCGAATGGCCGCCAGCCACTTGTCAAGCTGCGCGTTGTAGTAGCCAAGCGCCGCCTCGGTGCCCGCATCAGCAAAGTCCAGCCGCTTGCGCGCTGCCTGTGCCGCGGCATAGGAATCCGGGTTGCCGCTGTTGTCGGCTGCCGCATTTGCCGCGGCGTTGCCGGCCGCGCGGTCGCCCTGCACCGCGTAATAGGCCAGCAGGTCGCTGACCCCGGCAAAGTCCTTGTACCCCTTTTCGCTGATCTGGCTGATCAGCGTGTCATAGCGCCCGTCCTGCTTGCCGGCAAAGGCGGCAAGCGCCTCGTAGAGCCCATCGCTCTTCTGCACGGCGCTCTCGCGAAGCGCGTCAGCCACGCCAAAGCGGTCAGCCGCCGCGCCGCCAATGCTGCCGGCAGCCGCGCTGCTGCCCCCCGCGCCAATGCTGGCCGCCAGCTGCTGTAGCGCCTCGTTCAACGCGCTCTCGGTCTCGCTCTCGGTCGTGCTTCCTGCATCGGTGGCGGGTGCCCAAGGCTCACCGCCCACGCCGGGCAGCAGCGGCTCCTGCTCCGGTGCTACGCCGCCCGGCAGCAGGTAGTTCGGCTTCGGCGTGGATTCGGTCTTTCCGCTTTCCGGCACCGCGCTTGCTGCCGGCTTACCAAGGCCGGAGGCCCCTGCCGCCGCCAGCAGCTCCTTCATTTTCTTATCCCAGGTGTTTTTCATGTTCGTTCCTTTCTTTGTGATGATGTTAGCGATCACGCCGCGCCGCTCAATCCTCTGCCACCAGCAGGCGCAGATCCTGTATCGTTATGCGCCCGGCGCCCGAAAAGACCAGGCGGCCGCCGTAGCTGGCCGGGGGAAAGACCCGGCTCTCATACCGCTTTGTAAGTCGGATCGTAGCCA
>JAZQVK010000168.1:0-5152 GCA_045631765.1 Eubacteriales bacterium | reverse complement strand
CGGGGTCATAATCAATGCGCACGTCTACGCCGTAAACAGGCTGGCCAACCGAGTGGAAGCGTACTTTGCCGGGGGAGTTTACCGCTACCAGCGGCGCGCACTCGGTAATGCCATAACCCTCCAGCACCGTAATGCCGAAGTGGTAAAAATCTTGAATAATACTGGGGCTGATCGGGGCACCGCCACAAACGATGCTCTTTAGGTTGCCACCAAAGGCTGCCGTGATGCGGCCAAACAGCTTGTGGCGGATATCAATGCCCACGTTCAGCAGGGCGGCATTGGCCTTCATGGCCAGGCGAACCTTCTTTTCAAGCCCCTGCTTGCGAATTTCATCCCAAATGCGCTTGTGCATCGTTTCCACAAACAAGGGAACCAGCGCCAGGGCGTTCGGCTTGAAGGAGGCAAAGTTCTTCATGACGTGCTTGATGCTATCGTTGATAAACGCCTCGGCGCCGATGTTGATCACGCCAAGCTCGCCACAGGTCATTTCGTATGTATGGTGCGGCGGCAAAACCGAAACAAAGCGGTTTTCATCGTCGTAGCTCATCGACTTGCAGGAGGAGTTAACGGCCGCAGTCAGATTGCGCTGACAGAGCATAACGCCCTTGCTGGTGCCGGTGGTGCCGGAGGTGAAGAGCAGCGAGCAGCAGCGCTCCATGTCCGGAACAAGGTCGAGGTACGAGCGGTCACCCTCCTCAATCGCCTTGTTGCCCAGGGCGATCAGCTCGGCAGCCGGCATGACCTTTTCGCCGGTCTCGTCAGCATTGGGCTGAATGGGGAAGTAGTATTGCAGGCGAGCAAAGTTCTTGGTTGCCTCGCGCAGCTTGCCATTGAAATGCGCGGTGTAGAAGATCGCCTCTACCTCGGCAATTTCACAAAAGTTCTCTAACTGGTCAAGCGCCAGCTCTCTGTCAAAGGGCACGACGGTGTTGTTGCTGTTGGCCACGGCCAGATATACGGTCGTGTAAAGCGGATGGTTGTCGCCGATAATAGCAATGCGCTTTTCAGAAAGGCCAAGCTTCAGAAGCCCGGTGCCGATCGCGTTTACGTTGGCTTGCAGATCGTTGTAGGTATACTGCTTGACCGTGCCATCCTCAACGTAATGATATAAATTTTTATCGCCAAATACAGCGGCACTGCTGTCTACTAAGTCACGCAGGCTGGAAATAACCTTGTTCTCTTTTGCGTGAAGATTGTTTACCATTCTCATGCAGAGTTGCTCCTTTTTCGCATAACATGAAAATTCCACCGTATTATTTTACACCAAATGAAAGAATTTGTCAATACTTTTTTTACATGGTATCTTTTGGTATATATAAATACATATAAAACTGTGAATTTTTTTATAGCAGTTGTTTTTTTGATGGCAGTATGCTATAATGAAGAAAAAGAGAGGTGCCGCTATGGATTCACAGCTACAGAGAATGGAGCAGGGGCTTTCAAACGAGGATCGGCTACTGCTTGAAAAGATTTATTCACCACAGGTCGTGGCCATTCCGCCCGTCGATGCCTGTCGGAGCATGTGCGTAACGCCGGATGGTGAAATTCGCATCTACGGCGCTATCGACCAAAAGAGCCCCGAGGATATAGGAACACAGGTGTACATCGCCTCACGCGATTGCGGCCTTTCCTGGAAGATGCATCTTGTGCCGGAGGGCGCGCTTGGCAGCGCCAGCCTGCATGCAGAAAGCGGCCGCTATATTTCGGTTTTTCCAAATGAATTTAACCGCGATTGGAGTGCGCGTTTTTCTATGAGCGGCACCTGGGCCGTTTTGAGTGACGAGGGCTACGATAGCACGAATTACCGCTTTGTCAAGCTGAGCGATAAGGCTGTACACGTGCTGCGCCTTCCTTTTTATCTGGCAAGCTGCGGGCGCTGGCTGATTCTTGGTGAATACCGCCTGCCGGATATGAGTGACAAGCTGATCGTTTTGTTTTATTCAGATGATGATGGCGAGACGTGGACAGAGCGTGTGATAGAAAAATCTGCCCCCTATGTGGATATAATGCCCCATCACAAGGGGCTGCGCTGGCAGGAATATTCCTGCGAGCCTACCGTGGTAGAGTTGTCGAGCGGCGAGCTGGTCATGCTGGTGCGCACCTCGCATAACTACCACTATATGTACCGCTCGCTTGATAAGGGTGAGACGTGGAGCGGGCCTGAACCCTCGTGCTTTCACGGCACGATTACCATGCCCACGCTGCATAAGCTTTCTGATGGGCGCATCCTTTTCTGCTGGTGCAACACGCAGCCCATGCCGGAGCTTGATCACCGGGAAGCCTTTCCGCCCCTTGGCCAGGCTGAGATCAACGGCATTTGGGAGGACGTGTTTACCAACCGGGATGCCAATCACTTAGCCATCTCCGGCGATGATATGGAAAGCTGGGTGGGCTTTCGCGAGCTGTTCCTCAATCCCATCAGAAACTACGCCGATTTTCGCGCAACGGGCGGCATTGCAACACGTGATAAAAGCGTTCATCAAATGCAAATGCTGGAGCTGCCCTGTAATAAGCTGCTAATTCACTTTGGTCAGAATCCAATGGCCAGGCGCGTGGTGATCTTAGATATTGATTGGCTTTACGAAAAATCCCGCACCGAGGATCTGCGTTTAGGACTTCAAAATCTATCTACCCATATGTACGTGAAGAGCAATCTTGGCGGCTATCGCGGCTTTTCCGGCCATTGTGCCTATAACCGCACGCATGGTGCGCTCTTGGTTCCCGATCCCGATGGGAATTTTGAAGAGGCGCTACAGGTATGCCGTATAGAGGATGAGCGTTTGGTTTACAAAAAGCAGGGCGTGGTTTGGAATTTTCCTGCTTCTCACGCAGGGCATGTCACGCTGCGCCTGCGCGTGCTGGGGCAGGGAGTACGGATATGCTTGACCGACCGTTGGTATAACCCGGCAGACGAAACGGTGGCGCTTGAGGCGCCTGTCAGCTGCACGTGGGAAACACCGGGCGGCTGGGTCGATCTGCGCATTGTTTACGATCTGCCCGCCGGTAAGGCCAGCTTTTTTGCAGGAGACGTCAAACACGAGCTTTCGCTGCAGGGCACAGCCCCCAATGGCCTGAGTTATCTGCATGTGCAGACAATGGCTGAAAGCGAGGATCAGCAGGGAACCCTGATCAAGTATTTGAGACAACAGGATGCGGGCGAACAGGCCTGCCATTGAGAGGATAATTGTGGCACTTACAAAGCAAAAGAAACGAATTTTGGTGGTAGCCCTGATCTGTTTAGCTGCTATCGTGCTGCTGCTGGCGACCATCCCGCTGGCAGAATGGCTGCTTCGTGAGCCGGAGCCAAGTTACGATTTCGTGTTTGCCGACCCCGCTTTGAGCGAGGATATTGAGGCAGACGAGGCGTACCTGGCGCTGGATCGTGGCTTTTATTACGTAGCAAGCGAGGGAAGCTACGAGTTCAAAAGCGCCATTACCGAAAAGAACGCTACCGATTACAACCACGCCGTTCAGCTTCTGATACGGCTGGTGCGGGCGGCTAAGGCAGGGGATGCTGATGCTTATAACGCTTGCTTTTCGCCGGAATACATAGCTGCCAGCGGCCGCTTTGCGGCATTTACGCAGCAGAAGATCTATGATATCTGCATCAGGCGATATACGCTTTCATCTGGCTTTCGCGTGCCTGCCGGTTATGACGAGGTGTATGTGTACGGCTTGACCTACAAGATCAAGGATAACAACGGCTCGCTTCGAAGGGATATGGGAAGCGACGCCTCGCATGAGCAGTTTATCACCGTTGTCGTAGATGAAAATAATGAAGCGCTGATCTATGCCGTTGAGGTAAGAAATTATATACCAAGATCTTAAGGAGTAAAAAGTATGGAATACGTTTGGATTGGTGTTGTGATACTATCTATCGGGCTGGAATTTATTACGCCGAGTTTGATCTCTATCTGGTTTACACCGGGGGCGCTGATCGCAATGATCCTGGCGTTTTGCGGGGTGCCCGAATTTGTGCAGATCCCCGTTTTCTTGGTCGCTTCTATTCTTTGCATCATCTTTGCGCGGCCCCTCTTCAATCGCCGCTGCAAAAAGCATGCCACGAATATTGATGCGATCATTGGCGAGCGCGCCATCGTGGTAGAAAAGATCGAAAACATTGCCGGTGCCGGCCAGGTAAAGGTGCGCGGCCAATGCTGGAGCGCCAGAACCACAGACGATGACGTTACATATGAAGAAGGGGACATTGTAACTATCATTGCGGTTGAGGGCGTTAAGCTGATTTGCAAAAAGTAATTTTTTTATAGGAGGAACTAACTTATGCCTTATGTTTTAGGAGCTCTCGGGATTATCGTCATTATTCTTTTGCTGTGTAACGTGCACATCGTTCCGCAGGCACATGCCTACGTCGTTACCTTCCTTGGCGCGTATCGCACCACCTGGAAAACGGGTATTCACATCTCTGTTCCGTTTTTGGAAAAGGTTCACAAAAAGGTAAATATGATGGAGCAGGTCGTTGATTTTCCGCCCCAGCCGGTTATTACCAAGGATAACGTGCGTATGCAGATCGATACGGTCGTCTTTTATCAGATCACCGATTGCAAGCTGTATACCTACGGTCATACCATGCCCATGACGGCAATCGAAAATCTGACGGCAACCACGCTGCGTAACATCATTGGTGATCTGGAGCTGGACAGCACGCTGACCTCCCGCGACATCATCAACACCAAGATGCGCGCCATTCTGGACGAGGCGACCGACCCCTGGGGTATCAAGGTCAACCGCGTGGAGCTCAAGAACATCATTCCGCCCAAGGAAATTCAGGATGCCATGGAAAAGCAGATGAAGGCTGAGCGCGAGCGCCGCGAAGCCATCCTGCGCGCCGAGGGTGAAAAGAACTCTGCGATCCTGGTGGCAGAGGGACGTAAGCAGTCCGCTATTCTGGAGGCTCAGGCAAGCAAGGAGGCTATGATCCTGCAGGCCGAGGCAGAGAAGGAGTCCGCCATTTGCCGTGCCGAGGGTGAAGCACAGGCCATTCTTAAGATCCAGCAGGCAACGGCTGACGGTATCCGCATGATCAATGACGCTGCTCCCGGTGAGGGCGTGATCGCCATCAAGAGTCTGGAGGCCTTCGGGAAGGCGGCTGACGGTCAGGCGACCAAGATCATCATTCCGTCCGATATCCAAG
>JAZQVK010000167.1:0-1720 GCA_045631765.1 Eubacteriales bacterium | reverse complement strand
TGCATGCCAATGATTGGCAAACGGCTCTCACCGTGATCTATCTGCGGCAAAAATACAGCGCGGATCCGCGGTTCTATAACATAAAAACCGTCTACACGATCCATAATATTGATTATCAGGGAATTTACGATTTTGCTATTTTAGGCGACGTGTTCGACCTGCCCGAATCCGCGCGCAGCTGCGTGGAGTTTGATGGCTGCATCAACCTCACCAAAGGCGCTATCGTTTGCTGTGACCGTCTGACTACGGTTAGCTGCCGTTATGCGCAGGAGCTACAGTCGCCCTATTTCAGCGGCCGCCTTGCCGCTATCATCTGCCAGTATGCCGATAAGACCAGCGGCATTGTCAACGGCATCGACCTGCAGTATTATAACCCCGCCATCGACCCGGATATCAAGTTCCGCTACGATGTAAACGACCGCGCAGGGAAGGGTGAAAACAAGCTGGAGCTACAGCGTATTCTCGGCCTGCCGGAATCACCCACCACACCGGTGATCGCCATGGTATCCCGCCTTGCCTCGCACAAGGGCTTTGACTTGGTGCGCTGCGTGCTGGAGGAGATGCTGCAATGGGATATTCAGTTCGTTTTGCTGGGAACGGGTGAGGATTCTCTTGAGGAATATTTCACCGCCTTGGCCGACCGCTATCCCTCTAAGGTTGGTGTTGTGCTGGCCTTTAATAAGGCGCTTTCTAAGCAGATCTATGCCGGCGCTGATATATTCCTTATGCCGTCTAAGAGCGAGCCGTGCGGCCTCTCGCAAATGATCGCCAGCGTTTACGGCGCCGTGCCGATCGTGCGTGAGATCGGCGGCCTGTATGATACCATCAAGCCCTTTAACCCCGAAACACGAGAAGGGAACGGCGTTACGTTTGCCTCGTATAACGCACACGATATGATGGATGCCGTTCGCCGCACCGTAGCGCTGTATGAAAACGGTGAGCTTTGGTCGGCACTCGTGCATAACGCTATGTCTCATGATTTTTCGTGGGGTGCGTCTGCCAAGGGATATCTTGGCATTTATAAAACTTTATAATCTACTCAAAGGAATAATGAAGAATGAGAAATTTACCCGATAAGCAGGAGCTTAAGCAAATGCTCAACAGCAAGCTGTCCCGTTACTTTGGTGTCACACCCGAAGAGGCCAGCTCAGAGCAAACCTACAAATCCGTCATCCTCGTTGTGAAGGATATCCTGACACAAAAGCGTGCCGATTTTAAGGTAAACGTAAAAAAGCAAGGCGCGAAAAAGATCTATTATCTTTGCATGGAATTTTTGATCGGCCGCTCCCTTAAAAATAATCTTTGCAATCTCGGCATCGACCAGGATATGCGCGCGGTGGTTGAGGAGATGGGGCAGTCCTTGGATAATCTGTACACCTTCGAGCCGGATCCCGGTCTTGGTAACGGCGGTCTTGGCCGTCTTGCCGCTTGCTTTATGGATTCACTTACCACGCTGGACTATTCTGCTACCGGCTTTTCCATTCTTTATGAATACGGTTTCTTTAAGCAGAAGATCGTAGACGGTAACCAGGTCGAGCTGCCGGACATCTGGATGCCCGGAGGAGACGCCTGGCTTGTACCGCGTACCGATAAGGCGTGCGCCGTTCGTTTTGGCGGCCGCGTGAAGGAGCGCTGGGAAAACGGGCGCCTGCATATTGATTACGTGGATTACGAAGAGGTGCAGGCCGTTCCGTATGATATGATGATCTCCGGCGCAGAG
>JAZQVK010000166.1:0-17446 GCA_045631765.1 Eubacteriales bacterium | reverse complement strand
GCTTTCCATCGTGCGGCAGGAAAAGAAGCGTGTACGCCTGTGCTTCCCATATACCGAGCAGGGGCGCATGAGTGCCGTTTATCATTACGGCACGGTTGAAAGCATATCGTATGAAGAAAACGGCGTGGTAATGATGGCTGTTCTTGATAAGCGAGGGTTGGGACAATTCCGTGCCTTTTTAGACGAGCAGGATCGCGCTCTGCCGATGGAGGACGAGGATGCAGACTACCTATAAAACCATCAGAAACAGAGCGCAAGAGACGTTTGAAGAAAAGAAATCGGTCTTTATTGGGCATGCTTTGCCTGTGTCAAGCGAAGAAGAGGCGCTGGCGTTTTTAAGCGAGATCCGCTCCACCTACCCGGATGCTACGCACAACGTATACGCCTACGTTCTGCGCGAAAATGGCACTATGCGCTATAGCGACGATAGAGAGCCACAGGGAACTGCCGGTCTGCCGGTGCTGGACGTACTGCGCAAGGGGGAGATCACCGATACGATCATCGTGGTAACGCGATACTTCGGCGGAACGCTGCTGGGCACCGGCGGCCTCGTTCGCGCGTATACGCAAGCGGCAAGGATGGCAGTGGAGGCGGGTGGCATCGTTACCCGTGCTAAACTGGAGCTGCTGGCGATGATTTCCACTTATGCAGATTATCAAAAGCTCTCGCCCCTGCTGCAGGCAGAGGGGATGCGTGTGGATGATACCGATTTTGCGGCAGACGTGACTGTTCATCTGGCTATGCTGGTAGAAAAGAAAGAGGAATTTTGCCATCAAGTGACGGAGATATCTGGCGGGCGTGCCATCGTTTTAGAGGAAGGCTCGCGTTTTGATTATTTATAATGTGAAATAAAACAGTTTTTTTGCGCGAAAAAGAGTCTTTTTTGAAAAAACGGAGTATCTTACTATAAAAGGCATATTACGAGGGAGGGCTTTATGGAAAACGTTTGCGATCTTTTTTTGAAAAGAGAAGAAGAATATTTATCCCCATACGCCTTTTTGACGAAAAACACCCGCGGAAGAGAAAAGGAGATAGAGCCGTGCCAAAATCGCACGGAATTTCAGCGCGACCGCGACCGGATTTTGCATTGCAAATCCTTTCGCCGTCTCATGCATAAGACGCAGGTCTTCTTTTCTCCAACAGACGAGCATTACCGTACCCGTATGACGCACACGCTGGAGGTTACCCAGGTGGCGCGTATCATTGCGCGCGCCCTGCGCCTGAACGAGGATCTTTGCGAGGCGGCAGCACTGGGGCATGACCTCGGCCACACACCGTTTGGCCATGCCGGTGAATCGGCTATGCAGAGATGCTTTTCGCCTGATTTTACGCACTATAAGCAGAGCCTGCGTGTTGTAGATTTTTTGGAAAATGACGGAGAGGGCATGAACCTTACCTTTGAGGTGAGAGACGGTATTTTGAACCACACCGGCGATTGCATGGCGGCTACGCTTGAGGGCGTGATCGTAAAATTTGCCGATCGCATTGCTTACATCAATCATGATATCGACGATGCCTGTCGTGCGGGTATTTTAACCCCCGATGACATACCGGCTGACCTTGTTAAAATTCTTGGCAGCACGCATAGTGAGCGCATCAATACCATGGTCACCTCGGTGATTGAGGCCAGCCGTGACACAAATACGATCAACATGACGCCGGAAATTTACGAGGCGACTATGGCGCTGCGCAATTTCTTAAAAAAGAACGTATACGTGGATTCTCTTGCTAAGGCAGAAGAGGATAAGGCGAAGGATCTGTTGGTTTGCTTGTACCAGTATTACAGCGAAAATCCTGAAAAGATGCCCGCTCTTTATCAAAGAAATATTAGCCGCGACGGCATTGGCCGCTGTGTATGCGACTACGTTGCCGGCATGACGGATCGCTATGCCATTGCGCAATATGAGGATATTTTTATCCCCAAGGTGTGGAAGGGGTAAGCATGATTGCAAAAGAAATCGTTGAGGAGGTTCTAGCAAGAACCGATCTTGCTGCCCTGATCGGCGGATATGTCAGCTTAAAGCGTGCCGGCTCTAATCAAACCGGCTCCTGCCCGTTTCACAGCGAGCGAACGCCGTCCTTTACCGTTTTTTCTGCCAGCAATAGCTTTTATTGCTTTGGCTGTGGCGCAGGTGGTGATGCGATCACCTTTGTGCGTAAGATTGAAAATTTGGAATATGAGGATGCGGTAGAGTTCCTTGCGCGCCGCGCGGGCATTCGTATACAACGCGCGCCTGAGACCTTTGGCGGCAAGAAATATGACCGTACCCGTCTGTTTGAAATGAACAGAGATGCTGCGCGCTTCTTTCACAGCGCCTTGTATCAAAACAACTCCGGTGCGCATGCCGCATTAGCTTACCTAACAGAAAAGCGCGGTCTATCGCGTGCAGTAATTACGCATTTCGGTTTAGGCTACTCACCTGCGGAATACGATGTTTTCTTCAATCATATGAAGGGAAAAGGATACACCGAGGACGAGCTAATCGCCGGCTTTCTGTGCGGCCGCTCAGAACGGGGTGGTCTTTACAGCTCCTTCCGCAATCGCGTGATGTTTCCCATTATTGATTTGAGTGGCAACATCATCGCCTTTGGTGGCCGCGTCATGGATGATAGTCAGCCGAAATATAAAAACTCGTCTGATACGCCGGTTTTCAAGAAAAGTAAAAATCTGTTTGCCTTGAATTTTGCGCGTACCGCGTGCGCTGACCAGCTGATCCTTTGTGAAGGGTATATGGACGTTATTGCCATGCATGCGGCCGGCTTTACCAATGCCGTTGCTACGTTAGGCACGGCGTTAACGGAGGATCAGGCGCGAATGATGACCCGGTATACCAAAAAGGTCATTATTTCCTATGATATGGATGAGGCCGGCCGCAAGGCGGCAGACCGTGCTGTAAAGATGTTTGGTGACGTAGGGCTGGAGGTAAAGCTCTTACGCTTGAATGGGGCAAAGGACCCAGATGAGTTTATTAAAAAATTCGGTGCCGATAAGTTCCGCGGCCTGCTTGAAGAAAGCCGCACAAAGTTTGAATATTATTTTGAATCTATTCTCAGCAAGCACGATATAACGGTTCCACAGGAGAAGATCAAAGCGATCAACGCCATGTGCGAGCTGATTTCCGGATTTTATTCCTCGGCAGAGCGCGACGTTTATATTGCCGAGGTTGCAAAGCGCACAGATGTATCGCAAGAAAGCATCCGCCAGGACGTTGGGCGCATGATTGCCAAAAAGAAAAGTGCATACAAGCAGCAAGAAACGCAGAAAATACATCAGTCGGCTGCCGGCTTTGCGGATAAGGTGAATGCAGATTTTGTCAAAAATCCGGCGGCTGCCAGGGCAGAGGAAGCCGTGCTTGGCTTGATGCTATTGCAAATCGGCCACAGAAAACGCGCTTTTACGGCAGAGATCGATTTGCAGGAGGATGACTTCTTTACCGAGTTCGGGAAAAAGGTTTATTCCTATCTGCGGGCGCACGTAGAGGATGATGACGTAGCCGAGCTGCTAAACGAGAGCTTTTCTGCTGACGAGGTTGGCCGCATCACGCATATGAAAATCACAAGAATGCAGTTGACCGATAATGGCGATGATGTTTTTTTAGAAAGCGTGAGATGCTTGCGTGAGGCGATCGCCGCCGCAAAGGAACGCAGCGACGGTGTCACTATTTCAAGCCTGGCGGCATTGATCGACCGCCGCAAAAACGACGGATAAATACAACAAGTAAATGACAAATAAAAGAGGTTCAAATCATGAGTGATGGAAAGAAATTGGATGTAAACGAGATTATTGAGCAGACCGGCGCCGGTTCGATCACCAGCAGCGACATTATGGAGGTCCTTGAGGATATCGATTATGATATCGAGCAGATGGAAAAGATTTATGAGTCGCTTGAAAGCAACGGTGTTGGTGATGGCGATGCACAACCGTTTGGTGATGGCGGCGATGCCGAGGTCGAGAGCTTTTCGAGTGCCGAGGAGATGGAAAAACTCCTGGCGCAGGAGGGACTTGCCATTGACGACCCGGTTCGCATGTATCTGAAGGAGATCGGCAAAATTCCGCTTTTGAACAGCGAGCGTGAAATGTACCTGGCAGAGCGTATTGCCCTTGGCGACAAGCAAGCGAAGGACGAGTTGGTTGAAGCAAACCTGCGTCTGGTTGTCAGCATTGCCAAGCGCCACGTAGGTAAGGGCATGTATTTCCTTGATCTGATCCAGGAGGGAAATCTTGGTCTGATGAAGGCGGTTGAAAAGTTTGACTATCACAAGGGATATAAATTTTCTACCTACGCAACGTGGTGGATCCGCCAGGCGATCACTCGCGCGATCGCCGACCAGGCTCGTACGATCCGCATCCCGGTACACATGGTAGAAACGATTCACAAGGTATCCCGCACGGCGCGCCAGCTGCTGCAGGAGCTGGGAAGAGAGCCCACCTCGGAGGAGATTGCAGAAAAGATCGGCATGTCGACCGACAAGGTGCGCGAGATTATGAAGATCGCGCAGGATCCGGTATCCTTAGAAACGCCGATCGGCGAGGAAGAGGATAGCCACCTTGGCGATTTTGTGGAGGATAACGATTCGCCGGCACCGGCCGATACCGCCTCCTATTCGCTCCTGCGTGAGCAGCTTTGCTCCGTTCTTCGCACGTTGACCCCGCGCGAGGAGCAGGTTTTGAAGCTTCGCTTTGGCTTGGAGGATGGCCGTGCTCGCACCTTGGAAGAGGTAGGCAAGGAGTTCAATATCACGCGTGAGCGTATTCGTCAGATCGAGGCAAAGGCGCTGAGAAAGCTTCGTCACCCCAGCCGCTCAAAGCTGCTGCGTGACTATCTTGAATAAGCCTGTTGGTGGTGTTGTACAAAAACAGGAGCCTGCTTTTGTGCACTTTGCCAATGCCATCTTGGTAAAGGATGTATAGGTCGGCAAAATTCACAAAAAAAACATAGATGAAAGCCGAAATAACCTTGACATTCTGGCAAAAATGTAGTAAAATAATATAGTGATTAGACAAGGCTCGCTTGAGGGCGCTTTTGATTTCCAGGAGGACACATATGAAGAAAAAATTGTTATGCCTGTTGCTCTGTCTTGCGATGGTTTTCACCGCAGGGATGTTGAGCGGTTGTGCTGAGGAAGAGGAAGTTGATACCAATTCCAATGTCAACACATCGCGTGAGGCTGTTACCATCAGCATGTGGATCGTTTCCGAAAACAAGCTGTCGGCAGAGACGGAAGCAGCGGTCGAGAAGGCCTTTAATGATCTTACCGAGACGAAGTATACCACGCACGTAGACCTGGTCTTCTGCACGGAAGATGAATATAAGACTAAGGTAGATGCGCATTTTAAGAAGGTTGATAGCCGCCCTGAAGGCACGCCCATCAAACCGGCAACAAAAGAGGAATCCTATAAGTTGGATGACGACGGCATGCTGGTTCTTGATTACCCGAAGGTTGGTACATACCAAATGGATATCCTGCTGATCACCGGCGAGGATATGCTGATGGAATACGTACAGAAAGACCGTCTGCTTTCTCTGAATGATGCATTGACGAATACGTACAAGATCATTGGCCGTTACGTTTATAATAACATTTTGGAGAATTCTAAGGTAAGCAAGGATGGCGAAGCAAAGAATAAGGAATTCTTTGCTGTTCCGAACAACCAGATGATCGGCGAATATACCTTCCTCATGGTAAACCGTGAGATGGCTGACAAGTATTATTTCGATCCCGCTACCTTTACTTCTTTTGGCGTTGGTACACCGGCTGCTCAGCTGATCGATCTGATCGCAGAGAAGGAGGATACCAGTGTCATCGCCCCCATGTATGGCATGGCTGATTATCCGCTTGTCAAGTATTGGAATAAGGATGCAAGCGGCAAGTCGGTTATCTCGACCCTGTATCCTACGGCAACGATCGAATGTGGTCCCGCCTTTGCTCCTGTCGTTTCTAATCTCTTTGCCGCCGGTACCTACAAGTCCTTCATGCAGGAGATGTTCTACTGCAAGGAGAACGGATACTTCAAGACCACGCAGGAAAGCTTTGGCGTTGGTGTTTTGACCGGTGATTATTCCTTGTACGAGCAGTACAGCGAGGATTATTACGTAGTTCCGCTGGCATATCCTCGCCTGGAGGATACCGATGTATTCAGCTCCATGTTTGCTATCAGCAGCTATACGGTAAGCGAGCAGCGTGCTATGGAGATCATTAAGGATCTGACCTGCGATAGCGAGCTGCGCAACGTTCTGCAATATGGTGTAGAGGATACCCACTACGTTCTGAATGATGAAGGTGCCGTAAGACGCTTGAATCAGGACTACATGATGAACATTGCTTATACCGGTAACGTGATGATGGCTTACCCCGAAGAGGGCATGCCGCTTGATCTTTGGGAGACGGCAAAGCAGCAGAACCTGCAGTCCTTGCTTTCCGGCGTATATGGTGCAAGCTCCACTTTGAAGGAAGTAGATGCGGATGCTTGGGAGCAGATGTCTGAAATCTCCGGCCTTTACTTCGAGCGCTTGTATGCATGCGAAACGATGAGCGAGTTTGAAAATTACCTCGCTGTTGCCAGCGCAGAAATTTCTTCTACCACCTATTTCGCTGAGCTGACAAATACCTTTACCAGCTCCGGTGATTTTGATGTCGGATCCTTGGCCGGCGCGCTTTCCCAGTGGTGGACAGATACATTTGGTGCTTTGACCTAATTTAACACAAAAGCGAAAGAGGAAATCTCTTTCGCTTTTGTGTTTTATAAAAACCATGCCAAAAGGCACTTGCAGCAAAATGGCGGCAAGTGCCTTTGTGTTATACAACAGCGGTTTCTTCTGCTTGGCAGAACGTGTAAAGTGGCTCGCCCTTGCCGTTTACGTAATCGGCCGTAATGGTAATGGCAGAAATATCAGAACGGGAGGGGATCTCATACATGAGCTGCATCATCATGTTTTCCATGATAGAGCGAAGGCCCCTTGCGCCGATCTCGCGCTCGATGGCCTGCTCCGCAATGGCATCATAGGCCTCGTCTGTGAAGGATAGCGTAACACCGTCTAACTCAAACAGCTTTTTGTATTGCTTGGAAAGGGAATTCTTAGGATCACGCATAATGCGTACCAAGGCATCCTTGTCCAAATTTTCCAGCGTTACAATAACAGGCAGTCGGCCTACCAGCTCAGGGATAATGCCAAATTTAACAATATCGTGCGACTGCACGTCGCGGAAAACACCTTTTGCCAGCTTGTTTTTGCGGTTTGTAATTTCACCGCCAAAGCCAATGGCCTGTGTGCCCTTACGCTTTTCAATAATCTTTTCAAGACCATCAAAGGCGCCGCCGCAGATAAAGAGAATGTTTTCGGTATTGATTTGAATAAATTCCTGATTAGGGTGCTTTCTGCCGCCTTGGGGTGGTACGTTGGCTACCGTGCCTTCCAAAATCTTTAGCAGGGCTTGCTGCACACCCTCGCCGGACACGTCACGCGTGATAGAGGTGTTTTCACCCTTGCGCGAGATCTTGTCGATCTCGTCGATATAGATGATCCCCTTTTCGGCCAAAGAGACGTCATAGTCGGCGGCTTGAATCAAACGAAGAAGAATGTTCTCAACATCCTCGCCAACATAGCCGGCTTCAGTCAGCGTGGTGGCATCGGCAATGGCAAACGGAACCTGAAAGCTGTTTGCCAGAGTCTGTGCCAAATAGGTTTTTCCAACACCGGTGGGGCCTAGAAGGAGAACGTTGCTTTTTTGTATTTCTACCGTTTCTTCTTCTGCTCCGCTTGCTGCGGCTTGGCTGTTGCGCCGCGTGTTTTCTTTTTTCTTTTCTTTGGAAAGGATACGCTTGTAGTGGTTGTAAACCGATACGGCTAATACTCGCTTTGCCTCATCCTGGCCGATAACGTAGCTGTCCAGCATGCTTTTGATCTCCATCGGCTTAGGTAACGTTTCGTAGGAAAGCGCCGTCTCCGTGGTTGTGGCGGTTAATTCATCCGAGGCGTTCAAGAAATCCGAGCATGCATCCACGCAGTCATCGCAAATATAAAAATTGTTGTTGCGGGGGGAAGGGATCAAGAATAAAACCTGATCCTCGCTTCTTCCGCAAAAGCCACAGCAGCGTGGCGTATGGCCGTCTTGATTGGTGGGAGTAGACATGAATTTACCTCAGATTAGTTTCTCTTTTCGATCACCTTGTCGATCAAGCCGTATGCAGCGGCCTGCTCGGCGGTCATGAAATTATCACGCTCGGTATCGGCTATAATGGTTTCAAGCGGCTGCCCGGTCTTTTCAGAAAGGATGCGATTCATTTTGTCGCGAATGCGCAAAATATGATCGGCATGAATCTTGATATCCGATGCTTGACCTTGCATGCCGCCCAAAGGCTGGTGGATCATGATCTCGCTGTTAGGAAGTGCCAGGCGCTTGCCCTTTGTTCCTGCAGCCAGAAGAAAGGCCCCCATGCTGGCAGCCATGCCAATGCAAATTGTAGACACGTCACATTTGATGTAATTCATCGTATCATAAATCGCCATGCCGGCGCTGATAGAGCCGCCAGGGCTGTTGATATAGAAGTTGATATCCTTGTCAGGATCAACCGATTCAAGATATAACATCTGTGCTACAACCAAAGATGCAGTTGTGTCGTTCACTTCATCAGCAAGAAAAATGATACGGTCATTCAGCAAACGGGAATAGATATCAAAAGACCGTTCGCCGCGGTTGGTTTCTTCAATGACCATTGGTACCAGTGCCATGGGGGTTCCTCCTTTTGCGTGTGCGGATATTACTTAATGATTGCTTTTTCCTTTACCAGGTCGATAGCGGCCTTTACCTTCAGGTCGGCGGCCAGGTTTTCCTTCGCAATCAGCTCTTTTACCTTTTCTACAGGCATGTTGTAGGAATCAGCGATCTTCTTGTACTCAGCCTCGATCTCCTTGGCTGCAGCGGTCAGCTTCTCCTGCTTAGCGATCTTTTCAAGCGCCAGGCGAACCTTAACCTGCTTTTCAGCCTGCGGACGCAGCTGCTGGCGCAGACCGTCAAGGTTCATGCCGGTAAACTTGAAGTAGGTCTCCAGATCCAGACCCTGCATTCTCATGCGGTTCTCGTAGTCGCGCACAAAATTGTCGGTTTCTTCTGCGAACATAACCTCAGGAATGTCGGCCTCCAGCTTCTCGATCAGCGCATCGATCAGCTTTTCCTCGAACTCGTTCTCGGCAGCCTTTTCGTTTCTCTCCTGGATTTTTGCCCGTACGTCGGCGCTATATTCAGCAAAGGTATCAAATTCCGAAACGTCTTTTGCAAACTCATCGTCAGCAGCGGGCAGCTCGGTCTCCTTAATACCGTTCAGCTTTACCTTGAATACGGCAGCCTTGCCAGCCAGGTTCTCTGCGTGATAGTCAGCAGGGAAGGTAACGTTAACGTCAAATTCATCACCGATGGCGTGGCCAACAACCTGATCCTCAAAGCCGGGGATAAACTGGCCGGAGCCAAGCTTCAGATCAAACTTTTCGGCCTTGCCGCCGTCAAACGGTACACCGTCAACAGAACCGTCAAAATCAATGTTAACGCTATCCTCCAGCTTGGCAGCACGGTCGGTTACGTCAATAATGCGAGAGTTGCGCTCGCGAGTACGGGTGATCTCGGCTTCTACGTCCTCATCGGTCACCTCGGCAACTTTCTTCTCAACCTCGATACCCAGGTAGTTTTCGATCTTTACGTCGGGCTTTACAAAAACAACAGCCTTCAGTACAAGCCCGTTGTTGTCAGCAGAAACAACGTCAAAATCGGGCTGGCCTACAACGTCCAGCTTGGATTCCTTAATGGCATCCTCATAGGCATCGGGAATGCAGGCATTGATAGCATCCTCGTAAAATACGCCCTTGCCGTACATCTTCTCAATCAGTGCGCGGGGAGCCTTGCCCTTGCGGAAACCGGGAACGTTGATCTTCTCAGCATTCTTGCGATAAGCAGCATCAACGGCGGCAGCAAAGGTTTCGCTATCTACCGAGATCTCCAGCTCGTACTGATTTTTTACAGCCTTGGATTTGGTTTTTTTGGTCAGACTCATGGTTTTTTCCTCCGAAAGTAAATATGGATATTTTATAAAATTACATCTATACTATTTTACAGCACAAAGATAGCTTTGTCAAGCAGATTTTGCTATTTTTGTTATGTTTTATGCTTGTTTTTGATCAAAACAAATATTCAGGGAGAATAGGGCGGGGAGAGAAATTCAGAAAATCAGCTGCAATGAGGGAAAATTGTATACCGTCCTCCTGGAAGCTGGCCGGTGCTGTGTAATTCCCATGAATATGGCCGAAAAAGCACCGCTTGATTTGATATTCGTGCAGCAGGCTTAAGATGGGCTGACAATGCAGGCCATTCCAAATGGGAGGGAAATGTAAAAAGACCAGCGTTTCTCTGCCGGGGTTTTCTGCTGCTAAGGCTTTTCCGCTCTCCAGGCTTAAGCGAAGGCGCATGGCCTCTCGTGCTACCAGCTTTTCAAAATCGGCTTCTTTGGGCATGTTATCGCAGGATTCCTCCTGGTACCAGCCGCGCGTGCCGCACAAAATAAAATCATCCTCACACAGCCATGCGTTGTTGTTCAGCAGGGAAATAGAGGTGATGCCCTCTGCGGCAAAAAGCTTTTCCATTTTAGCGGCGGTTGACCACCAAAAATCATGGTTGCCCTTGCTGATGTATTTGTGGCCGGGAAGCTCATCCAAAAAGTGGAGGTCGCAAACGGCATCCTGTAGCGAAAGCGCCCAGGATATGTCTCCGGGCACAACAACGCTATCCTCCGGCTCGACCACGGCGTGCCAGCATTTGCGTAGCTTGTCAACGTAGCCGGACCAGCGACGGCCGAATATCTCCATGGATTTGTTCATTCCATCCATGGTTGAAAGGTGGAGATCGGCGATTACATATAACATAAAAAGCTCCGAATACAGTATAAATCTCCGAATCACGGACAGAATAATAGCAAATCCGAATGATGGGAGGACAAAAAACATGGAAAACGAAAGAAAAGACTGCGGCAGCAAGCCGAACAAGGGGATTGTTTGTGATGTACGCAATTGCGTGTACCACGAGGGCGGGAATTGCTGCATGGCCGAGCAGATCGCCGTAGGCCCCAGCTATGCGCTCTCCAGCAGTGAGACGGTGTGCGCTACCTTCAAGCCGAAGGAGGCTTGATTAGCATGAATGGCAGACCGGCATGTGTCCGGTCTGCCGCTTTTTATTTTACGTATTTGAACAAGAAACGCTGCGCATTTTCAAAGAAGATCTTGTTGATCTGTTCGTCGCGGTAGCCAAGGCGAGACATTTCGGATGCCAGGCGGGGAAGGCGGTCTACATATTCAAGCCCAGCTGGTGTGGCATCGATCCCGTCGAAATCGCAGCCAAGGCAAACGTGATTTTCACCGCCAAGCGAGCAAAAGTGCTCAATATGTGCGATCACATCTGCAATGCTACAGCGTTCGCCGGTGGAAAGGTGGCGCGGTGCCATGCTGATGCCCACAACGCCGTCAGCGTTTTTAATCAGATCGAAATGCCAGTCGGTCAGGTTGCGGTTGTGTGGCGTAACGGCATACGCATTGGAATGCGAGGCTATAAAGGGCTTTTTGTATTTGGCTGATATATCGGCAATTTCCTCGATGCAGCGGCGCGAAGCGTGCGATACGTCGGGAATGATACCAAGCTCAAAGCAGCGGCGCACCACCTGGTGGCCAAAGGGCATTAGGGGATCATCAGTATCGCAGGCACCACCGATCAGGGTAGAGCCGTGCCACATCAGCGTTAAAATGCGAACGCCGGCACCATGCAGGATATCTAACCGCTCAATGTTACCACACAGCAGGCGCGCATCTTCTACGGCCAGGTGATAGGTGAATTGTGGGGGGAGGTGTGCTTCCTCTAATGCCTCTAAAAAAGAACGGCGCATATCCCAGAATGAGGCATAGGCCTCTTGGTCGGAAAGGCGCTTGTCGCTCCAAAAGGCAAACACTTGCGTAACACTATCAAAGGCAAATAACCTACGCGAGGAAACCTGCAGCTTGTCATCGTCAAAGGGGAGCTTTTGGTCATAAATACGGTAGGGGGTGTCACAATGCAGGTCTACAAGATTCATAAATATCTCCTATTCTATGCGAAATGCATCCGGCATGTGGTGGATAGAATGTAGCACGGGTGTATCGGTATTTTGAAAGTATACCTCCACAACGTCCATACGTACTTTCTTTTTTGTGGTGTTCTTTGCGCAGTAGGCGCGTGCTGCTGCCAAAAGGCAACGCTGCTTTCTGACATCTACCGCCTCGCATGCGCGCCCGAAGCGAGCAATCGTATCTTCGCTATGTGTGCGTGATTTCACTTCAACAAAGACCAAAAACTCGCGGTTTTCTGCAATGATGTCGATTTCGTTTTTGCCGCTTGTGTAGTTGCGTTCAACAATGCGATAATGATTTTTCTTCAGATATTTTGCAGCAGCGTCCTCGCCAAGAGCGCCTATGTTTTGTTTTTCTTCTTTCATTTGTCTTTTTCCAAAAACTTAAGAAAGGATTTTCTATGTATGGGGCAGGGACCCAGCCGATGCAACGCCTCCATGTGCTCCTTGGTGCCGTACCCCTTGTGCTTGGCAAAGCCGTATGCTGGATAATTGGTATCATCCTCTAAGCACATGCGATCTCGTGATACCTTTGCCAGAATGCTGGCAGCAGCAATCGAGCAAGAGATGGCATCGCCTTTGATGACAGGATATGCCGGGATAGGCATGTCACGTGCAATATTTCCGTCGATCAGCGCAAAGTCGGCAGCGGGTGAGAGCATGCTGATGGCACGGCGCATGGCAAGCATGTCAGCATTGAGAATGTTTAATTCATCGATCTCAGCAGGTGAGGCAGACGCAATGGCGTACGCAATGGCGTTTTGACAAATAACGTCAAACAGTTGTTCGCGCTTTTTTGCCGTTAGCTTTTTAGAATCGTTCAGACCGGGAATTTCAAGCCCGATGGGGAGAATACAGGCGGCAGCGAATACCGGGCCGGATAGTGGGCCTCGTCCTGCTTCATCAACACCGCAGACAAGAGAAAATCCATCTGCCATGAATTTTTGTTCGAGTTCGTAGTTTGGCATAGCTTATTCCTTACTCGGCTTTTCAAGCGTGATGCGGCCTATGACGGCATGGCGAAATTCATCCAGCAGCATGTTGGCCGCTCTGCCAAAATCCGTTTCTCCACCGGAGATCAGCATGCCGCGCTTACGGCCGATCAGCGCAAGCAGATCGTACCCGTCTAAGTCGCAAATTTCGTCTTGATCTAATTTATAGCGTGCGGAAAGCAGCCCCGGGCATAGCTTGTTCAGCCTGGCACATAGCTGCATGGCAAGCTCCTCGGTGTCTAATATCTGATCCTTGATGGCGCCGGTGAAGGCTAAATTTTCACCCACGATCGGATCGTCAAATTTTGGCCACAAAACGCCGGGCATATCCATCAGATCCAACCCGATGTCTGTTCCTACCCATTGCTTGGTCATGGTAACACCGGGGCGATTTTCAACCTTTGTCTTGCCGGAGCCGCAAAGGCGATTGATCAGGGAGGATTTTCCCACGTTCGGAATGCCAACGATCATGGCGCGCAGGCGGCGGCCATCCATGCCTTTTTCGCGGTAACGCTCAACCTTGTCGGTCAGCACCTCGCGTATGGCATCCGGTATTTTTTTAATACCGTCACCGCTCACACAGTCAACGGCGCATACGTGGTCGCCTGTCTTTTTTAGATAGGTTGTCCATTTTTCTGTTTCGGTTGGTGAGGCGAGTCCTGCCTTGTTTAGCAGGGTAAGCATGGGCTTTTGGCCGGCGATGCGATGAATTTCCGGGTTGCGCGAGCTGGCCGGAATGCGAGCGTCCAGCACCTCGATCAGGATGTCTACCTTGGTCAGGTTTTCCTGCATGAGTCGCCGGGTTTTTGCCATGTGGCCTGGGAACCACTGTATGATCTGTGAGGGCATAACGATTTCCTTTGCTTATTGCACGAAGCCGAATTTACTGAAAAGGGTAGAAAGGTCTTTTCCGCCTAAACGAAACACTACGCGACCGAGAACGTTGTCCTCGTCTACGTATTCAAATACGCCGCGGCTATCCTCGGAATGGTAGGTGTTGTCACCCATGACGAACAAGCACCCTTCGGGTACCTTATAGATCTCTGTTCCGGTATAGCGGTCCTTCCAGGCCGTGGGGGATGGGTCGTAATAACGGTAGGGCTCATCAAGCACGTTGCCGTCTACCAGCACTGTCACCGTTGTGATGTCACCTTGCGCCTTGTACTGCAGCTCAACGATTTGCCCCTCGGTGGCGATTACGCGCTTGATGATGGCATTTTCGTAACGAGGCTTTCCGGTGCCCTCGTCAACAATGTCAAGGTCTTGGAATACAACGATATCCCCTTGCGAAGGCGTATAGAAAATATCGGAGACGATCAGCTTGTCGCCGTGCTCCAGCGTGTTGTTCATAGAAGGGCCGTCTACCGTGCAGATGCGCGCCACAAAGGTGAAAAACAGCATGATCACGCAGGAGGCAAGGATCAGCATCTCTAAAAATTCAAATATTTCCATGCCGAAGCTACGTCTTGCTTGAATTTCGCCGGGGGCTAACTCGTCATCCTGCATGTCGGTGCCGTCAACCTCGTCGGGGGCAGTGTGTTTGATGATATCCTTAGGGGGGTTGGAGTATAGTTCTCGTGCCATGTTATATACCTTTCTGTTAGAAAACAAAATCAAATAGGCGCATATAAATGTATCTATTATATTATAACATGAAAAATATGAATATACAAGAACATTTTTTTGAAAAAACACTTGATTTTTTTGTATAAGGGTGTTATAATACATTGGTGCCTGTATGGGCATTAGTATTAGAACAGTCCTCTGCATTGCTCTGCACGAATGTTCGGTGTTAAAGGAGGAATCATTTCATGGATATGATTCAGGCTTTTGTTAATGAGCAGATGAAACCCGAGCTTCCTAAGTTCGAGATTGGTGATACCGTACGGGTACACAACAAGATCAAGGAAGGCGAGAAGGAGAGAATCCAGATGTTCGAAGGTACCGTTATTGCAAAGCGCAACGGCGGCATTTCCGAGACCTTTACCGTAAGACGTATTGCTTACGGCGTCGGTGTTGAGAAGACCTTCCCGATTCATTCTCCGAACGTAGTAAAGGTAGACGTTGTACGCGTAGGTAAAGTACGCCGTGCGAAGCTCTACTATCTGCGTGACAGGGTTGGTAAGGCAGCAAAGACGAAGGAAAAGATCTGAGCTTTGCTCCAAAAAGAAAAAAACGCCGTTATTTTATAACGGCTGTTTTTTTCATCATCCCATGTTTTCAGGTAGCTTCTTGCCACCAAGAATGTGGAAGTGCAGGTGCTTTACTGATTGGCAACCATCTTCACCACAGTTGGTGATCACGCGGTACCCATTGGTAATGCCGGCCTTTTTTGCAATGGCAGGAATGCTGGCAAAGATGTGCGCTACCATATCACTATTGGCAGCAGTAACGTCATCGGCAGATGCAATGTGCGCACGTGGAATGACCAATACGTGAACCGGCGCTTGGGGGGCGATATCGTGAAAAGCGAGGATTCTTTCGTCCTCATAAACCTTGTTAGAGGGAATATCACCTGCGCCGATCTTACAAAATAAGCAATCCATAAGGGAACTCCTTTTTTATTTTATTATAACAGATAGGCAGATGAAAAACAAGTGCAGATAGGAAATATGCTGAAAAATTACCAGCTTCCCACCGTTGAACGCGACCTTTGGCAGCAGCTGGCGGTAGAAGAACGCCCTTTGGTGATATATGGCATGGGCAACGGTGCCGATAAGCTGATCGCTCGCTTAGCGGCCATCGGCAAGGCGCCGGCTGCTATATTCGCCAGCGATGATTTCGTTCGCGGGCAAAGCTTTCACGGGTTCCGCGTTTGCCGCTTTTCTGAAATTAAAGAACGGTTTTCCGATTTCGTGATCTTGGTCTCCTTCGGTTCACGCCTGCCGGCTGTTATGGATGCATTGTTTGACATGGCGGAGAAGTATCCCTTATATCTGCCAGACATGCCGGTGGCAGGGGAAGTGGATTTTACATACCGTTTTTACCAAGAAAACGAAGAAAAAATACGGCAGTTGTACGATCTGCTTGCAGACGATCTTTCAAGAAGGATATATACCTCTGTTCTGCAATATAAGCTGACGGGGGATATTCTTTATCTGCGAGATGCGTATTCTTCTGAGGAAGAGGAGTTTTCTTGCTTTGATAATCGCACCATCCGTACGGCGATAGATGGCGGTGCTTATAACGGTGATACTGCCGGGCAGATGATACGCCGTTTTCCTTCCTTGCGCAAGATTCTTGCGGTGGAACCCGATGCAAAAACATTCAAAAAGCTGAGTAAATTTGCAGCAGATCGTAATGATGCCGTTGAGATACTTCCCATTCACGCTGCCCTGTGGAGCGAGCAAGGCGACGGTGCCTTTTCTGCCAGCGGAAACCGGAATTCCTCGCTTGCCTCCGCTTCTTACGAGCACAAGGACGTTGTGGTGCCATTGCTGACCGTAGATAGTCTTGCTGCGGATGAAAAGATTGATTATATCAAATATGATGTCGAAGGGGTAGAGCGAGAAGCGCTGCTTGGCAGCCGCGGCGTGATCACGCGCGATCATCCTGTGTTAGCCGTTTCTCTATATCACCGTAGCGAGGATTTGTTCGATCTGCCGTTGCTTATCCGCCAAATCGACAAAAACTATCGCTTCTATTTGCGGCGTACAAGCTGCTTGCCCGCTTGGGAAATTACCTTGCTTGCCGTTTGAAAGGAGAAGAATATGCCAGAATTGTTGGCCCCTGCGGGGAATTTTGAAAAATTGCGCGCCGCTATTCTGTACGGTGCCGATGCGGTGTATCTTTCCGGCAGAATGTTTGGCATGCGTGCCGCTGCTGATAATTTTTCAATTGATGAGCTGCGCGAGGCGGTTACCTATGCGCATGCGCATCGCGTGCGTGTATATTTGACGGTAAACGTCATGCCACGCGAGCATGAATATCCGCTTTTGCGTGCGTATTTTGAAGAACTGAAAAACATTCCCGTAGATGCCCTGATCATTGCTGATCTCGGTGTTCTTGCGTTGGCCAAGGAGCTATTGCCCGGGGTGCCGATACACATTTCTACTCAGGCAAACGTTGTTTCGGCTGAAACCTGCCGCGCCTACCAGGCTCTTGGCGCTGAGCGTATCGTTTTGGCGCGTGAGCTGACGATGGAGGAGATCAAGCGTATACGTGATGCCGTCCCTAACGTGGAGCTGGAGGCCTTTATTCACGGCTCTATGTGTATTTCCTATAGCGGTCGCTGCTTGCTTTCTAACTTTTTTACCGGTCGCGATGCCAATCGCGGTATGTGTACCCAGCCCTGCCGCTGGAATTACCAGCTGCG
>JAZQVK010000165.1:0-12479 GCA_045631765.1 Eubacteriales bacterium | reverse complement strand
CCTGTTGCAGGCTCGTATACACCGCGCGAGATCGAGCTGGCATACCACCCCTTGCCCAGCAGAATGCGGATCTCGTTTTCCTGCTGTAGCATGGCGGTCACGTCATAGGTCTGTACCTGAATGCGATGCTGATAGGCCGTCCAGCCCGGGGTAAAGTACCAATCGCCCACGCGCTGGCCGTTGATGTGCGCCTCGTAAAGGCCGCAGGCCGTGATCTGTAGGGCGGCAGAGGTCACCGGCTTTTTCGCCGTAACGTGCTTGGCAAACACGGGGCAAGCATCTGCGTTTGGTGTGGCCGTGGTGATAAATTTAGCGTTTTCTAAAAGCATGGCAAAACCTCTTGTTTTTTTCTTAGTATATCGTAGTAATCAAGGAAAAACAATATCATTTCAAGACAAAGAAGCATCTGCTTTCGTTGCGTGTAAGGGGTTCCAGCTTCGGCGCAGATAGCAGATAAGATAAGCAACGAACAGAAACAGATTGTGCAGGATCATGCACGCCCAGGCAGCTACCAGTCCGCCGGATAAGAGCTGCGTGCAAAGCAGGGTGCCCAAAATGCGGATCGCCCACATGCCGACCATGTTATATACCATAGGCGCTCGCGTTTTGCCAACCCCCTGCATCATGCCCTCCATTACGATTGAAAAACCAAAGAAGGGCTCAGAAAGCGCCACCATACGAAGCACGGTGCTGCCGAGGGTGATCACCTCACCGCTCTGTGAGAATAGGCCGACCAGCGGTGGTGCCAGAAAAAAGAGCAGGGCACCGGAAACGATCATCAGCAGGATCTCAAGCGGCATCAGCAGGGCGGCAAGCTGCTTCATACGCTGCCCGTCGCGTGCGCCGTAGGCGTTACCGGTCAGGGTGGCGGCGGCTGTTTGCATGCCGTAGCCCGGGATGTAAAAGGCAGATTCCACGGTGTTGGCAATGGTGTGTGCGGCGGTAGCCACCTCGCCAAGAGAATTGATCATCGAGGCAAAGGCAACGTAGCCGAACGAGGTGCCAAAGCGCTGTAGCATGTTCGGTAAGGAAACGCGCAGACAGGGGCGAAGAATAGCCATGTCCGGCCGTATGGATTGCCCACGGGGTGATATTCTTGGGTGGTGCCAAAGCGCTACGGTAATGGCCACACCACCAAAGGTAAAGGCGATCGCGCTGGCAATGGCGGCGCCAATCACGCCCATGCCTGCGCCGGGTATCAGAATCGAGTGAGAGAAGAGAAGCACCGTGCGTGTTTCGTAGATCAGGAAAAAGTTGAGCACCACGTTGATCAGGTTGACAAAAATGCCGATCTTCATCGGTGTTTTGGTATCCCCCGCCGCGCGAAGCACCGTGCCGAAGATGGTGCTGGCCGCGCGCGGCAGCATGGGGAGATATAAAATGAAAAAGTATTCTGCCGCTAAGGATTGAATGGCGGGGTCTACCTGCATCCATATCGGAATGAGAGGAGAAAGCGATAGCGTCAGCCCCGTGAAGAGCGCACCGGCCAGCAGTGTGGCCAAAACCGCCTGCCCGGAGGCTCGCTTGGCCCCTTCCTCATCCCCGGCGCCAAACGCCTTGGCAATAAAAGCGAGAAAGCCGATCGAGAGGGCAGATATGGTGCTGCCAATCAGCCAGTTGATGGTGCCGGTGGCACCTACCGCCGCCGTGGCTGAGGTGCCTAAGGCGCCAACCATGGCCGTATCAATATATTGTACGGCCGTTTGCATCAGCTGCTCCAGCATGGTGGGCCAGGCCAGGCTGATAATCACGGCTAGCAAGGGCAGGCTGGCCTTGCGGGAGGTAGTCTTTTTCAATCTAATTCACGCCTTTCTGTGCTTGCGACCCTTTTTAGCCCTGGTAAAGAACGATATTGCTTGCAATGCGCTTTGAGAAAACGGCAGGGAAGATCGCGTGATATTCTTCAAACGGGATAAAGGCGCCATCCGTCAATACCTGCATGCGTACGCCAAACAGGATAATGCGGTAGGGCATGGCAGACAGCCCGTTTCGCGTATAAAATGCCTTGCGCCGGATACGCTCGGCGGGGTTAGGGGCATCCTGCTCGTCGGTATCCTCGATCTCCAAAAGAAAGTGCCGCCCGGGATAGCGCGCACGCAGCAGCGCCAGCGCGCATGTGCCAACGCCGCTGCCGCGCCGTTCGGGCGCGATGGCAAAATAGTCAAGCAGCGCCAGCTCCTTGTAAAGAATAAAAATAGCAAGGCCGAGAAAGCCGCCGTCATCCTCCTCGATAGAAAGAATCTCCATGCTGCCCTCGTCGCTTTTTTCAAGAATCAAGGAAAAAGGCTTTTTTTCCTCGGGGGGAAAGGAGCTTTCGTATAATTGGCGGACAAGTGTCGTGTCATTTTTCTTCGTTAGCTTGACGATCTTCATGGCTGCTCCTTTGTGTAACCGGCGGCTTTTCGAAATTGCAGCGGTGTGCTGCCTAATTTGGATTTGAAGGTGTAAATAAAATGTTCTGCCGAATGATAACCGGCGGAAAATGCAATTTCCTTGATGGACAGGTTGGTGCTTGTTAGTAGGCTGCAGGCGTAGCGCAGGCGCACCTGGTTCAGATACTCAGAAAAGCTGCTGCCTGTAAAACGGGAGAATAAAGCGCCGAGATAGTTGGGGGTCACGGCAAGCTTGCCTGCCACGAGGGATAAAGAGACCTCCTCACGAAAGTGGTTGTGCACGTGTGCGGCAGCACGCTGTACAAGTGATGGGGTCGCCGGCAGAGCCTCTGTTCCCACTTGCCGAATAAGATCGATCAATGCTGTGCGAAGAAGGGCTTCTATTCGCAAATCGCTTAAGAAAGAGCAGGAAGTAGCCTCATGCTCGATCTCTTCAAACTGGCGGATCATATTAACAAATGCCTCTTCCGGAAAGCTGCAAAACAAGCAATTATGCCTAAGCAGAAGATAATCGCACAGTTCCTTGGGAATAGCATGCTCGTTGAATTGCAGCTTCAGTAGTTTCATATCTGTTTTGGCGGTCAATTCGTGAAAATTATAGTAGGACATCAAATAGGCAGATCCGCGCTCTACTGTGTAGTGCGTGTGATTATATGCGTGCTCGCCGCAGCCCTGTAAAACAATCTCGAATTCAAAATAATCGTGCCAATGCGGTGCAAAATGTTCACCTGCGCGAACCATTCTGCGTTCGAAGTAATAATTGACGCCGCGTGGCAGATACGAATGAACGTGCTGCACCGCTTCCTTCTTCATCTTGTACCCTCAAAAAGTATTGATTTTCTCTATTATAGCATGAATAATCATTGTTTGCAAGCGTTGCTTATCATGTATAATAAAGAAAAAAGGAGAAGTAGCCATGATCGGATTTGATATTGGTGGCACCAAGTGCGCTGTTTCTTGCGGCAGCCTGGAAAACGGCTTGGTGCGCATTTCTTGTCGCCGCGAGATCCCTACGGATACGCAGATCTCTCCTTACGAGATGATAGACCGTATGTGCGCCTTGGCAGAGGAAATGACAGATGATCTTTCTCGCATCGGCATCAGTTGCGGCGGGCCGTTAGATGCGAAGCAGGGAGTTATCCTGTCACCCCCTAATCTGCCGGGGTGGGACCGGGTAGAGATCATTTCCTATCTGGAAAAAAAGTACAACGGCTACGTGCGGTTAGAAAATGATGCTAACGCTTGCGCGCTGGCTGAATGGCGCTTTGGTGCTGGCCGCGGTAGCCGCAGCATGATATTTCTTACATTTGGCACCGGCATGGGTGCCGGCATCGTTTTGAACGGTAAGATCTATGGTGGGGCGAACGGTAATGCCGGCGAGGTGGGGCACGTGCGCCTGTGTCGCTTTGGTCCCGTCGGCTATGGGAAAGAGGGATCCTTTGAGGGGTTTGCCAGTGGTGCCGGCATTGCTATGATGGCTAAAAATTCCGCCATTGCCGAGATACAGCAGGGCAGATCTACCTTGTATTGCAAGAGCATGAACGAGCTTGATCGTGTGACGGCAAAAACAGTGGCAGAAGCTGCGCGGGCGGGTGACCGGGTGGCGCAGCGTGTTTATCAGCAATGTGGTGAGATGCTGGGGTATGGCCTTTCTATGCTGGTAGATATTCTGAATCCTGAAAAAATTTTGCTTGGCAGCATCTATCGCCGCGCCTTTGATCTGTTAGAGGAACCCATGCGCCGCGTGCTGGCAGAGGAGAGCTTACCCGCATCGCTTGCGGCGGTGACGATCACAGCGGCTGCGCTCGGTGAGGAGCTTGGTGATCTTGCCGCTCTATCACTTGCCTGTGACGAGAAATATTTTATGTAAAAGAGGAGAATTGACATGAAAACTATCCACCTGATTGGCAACGCACACATAGACCCGGTTTGGTTATGGCGCTTCCCTGACGGCCTTGCTGAGATCAAGGCCACCTTCCGATCTGCGCTTGACCGCATTCGCACGTATGATGAATTTGTATTCACATCTGCCTGCGCCTTTTATTATCAGTGGGTAGAGGAAAATTGCCCGGAAATGTTTCGGGAAATTCAAGCCGCCGTTGCCGTCGGAAAATGGAAGCTGGTTGGCGCCATGTGGGTACAGCCGGATTGCAACATGCCGTCTGCGGAGAGCTTTGCCCGTCATTTTCTCTATTCGCAACGGTATTTTCAAGAGAAATTCGGCGTAACCGTCAAAACTGGTTATAACGTTGATTCCTTTGGCCATACGGCTGCTATGCCGTCGCTTCTTCATGCCGGTGGGATGGAAAACTACGTATACCTGCGCCCGTCGGAAGGGGCTGAAAAGGAATATCCCTTTAACGAGCGCGTCTTTCGCTGGCGGCACGGAGAAGAGGAGGTCCTTGCCTTCCGTATCTATCATGGGTACAATGAATGGGTGCAGGAGGAACAGGATATTGCCAAGTACGAGGATTGCGCGATGGCACAATCTGCCGATGATTTTTGCTTATTTTTTTGGTGTTGGCAACCATGGTGGCGGTCCAACCATTGCTAACATAGAGCATCTGCTGGCGTATCGGGAAAAGGCAAGAACCGCATTGGCCTTCTCGCATCCTGATCGGTATTTTGAACAGATTCGTGCAAAAGAATATGACCGTTTGCCAATATACGCGGGTGAACTACAAAACCATGCCTCCGGCTGCTATTCTGCCAATTCGCGTGTCAAACTGTTAAATCGCCGTGCTGAGAGCATGCTTGGAGAGGCGGAGGTTATGGCATCACTTTCGGGTGCCTTAATCGGTCACCGCGCCGATCACGCCGCTATGACTGACGCATGGAAGGCGTTGCTGTTCAACCAGTTCCACGATGTTTTGTGCGGTTGCTCGGTCAAGGCGGCCTATGAGGACGCCTATGCCTTTATGCAATCTGCGATTGCGACAGGTTTGCGTCAATGTAATTCTGCCGCACAACGGGTCTCCTGGGCGGTTGATACCTCTAAGGGCGTTCGGACGCTCAGCAAGGAAACCGATAACGTGCTTTGGGAGCAGGATCAGCTTGGTACGCCGTTGGTGGTGTTTAACCCACTGGCACATGAGGTTACGGTGCCTGTATACGTGCATGGATACCGTTGCGCCGCTGTGACAGACGAGCATGATACCCCTGTGCCGTTCCAGATCATCCGTGCTGATTATACAGACGGCTGGTCGAATAAATACGGCATCCGCTTCATGGCAACCGTGCCGCCCCTCGGTTATCGCACCTACTGGTCGTACCAGAGTAAGAGCTTTACTGCTGCACCGACAACCGAAATGATAGCAGAGTTGCACCGGTTGAAAAATGACCGGATTGAGGTTATCTTTGATGAGACGCGTGGCTGTATTTCTGCGATCCGTACCAAGGATGGGCAGGATCTGATCGGTAAATTTGCCGCCCGCGCGATTGTCATTGATGACAAAGAGAATGATACGTGGGGGCATAATCGTTTTTATTTTGATGGCGAGCTTGGTGAGTTTGGCGCACCTGCGTTTTCTGTGGTTGAAAATGGCCCTTGCCAGATCTCACTTGAAGTAACGCAGCGTTATCAAAACAGCACCTTGACACAGACCTATACGCTATACCCGCAGGATGAGCGCGTATACGTTTCGGCAAACCTTGTGTGGAACGAGCCGCTTGCTATGCTGAAGCTCTCCTTTGACAGTGGTTGCGCACAGGGGAGGTGGATTCGCGAGATTCCCGGCGGTATTGCAGAGGCACCCATGGACGGCAGAGAACAGCCCATGCTCCGCTATATGCTGGTTGAAGGTGAGGCGAGCGGATTGGCGGTTATCAATCGCGGTAAATATTCTGCCTCGGCAAAGGACGGCGAGCTTCGTATGGTTATCGCGCGTAGCTGTTATTATGCGGATCATTACGGTGCGCGTGACGACCGAATGGCTTTGCAGGATATCGGCGAGCAGGAATTTTCTTATGTCATTCAGCCGTATCGGGGTGATCTTGCCGCTGTGGCACATACGGCAGAGGAGCTGCATACCGACTTTGTTGCCATCACCGAGACCTATCACCAAGGTGCGTTGCCGCAATGCAGCTCGCTCTGGCACTGCGATGCCGAAAGCATATCGCTCATTACGTGGAAGAATGCCGAAGACGGTAACGGAAGGATTCTTCGCCTGGCCGAGACGGCAGGAAGGAAGATTGATTGTCGCGCAGAGCTTGCCGGAAGATCACTCACGCTTTCCTTCCGGCCGTTTGAGATCAAAACGCTTCGGCTCACAGAGACCGGTGTCACCGCATGTAATTTTGTGGAGCAATAAAGAAAAAAGAAGCGGCAAACGGTGTCTGCGATAGAGCAATACGCCTTTACCAACAAAAAAGATTGAGAGTATATATGGTAAAATTGTTGGTGGAGAAATTACGTTAATCTTAGCGTAGAAAAAGTCATTACGGACAATTTCGTAAAGAAAAGGAGATTTTTATAATGCTTGATTTAACTAAATACAATCTCGAAGATGACGATATTTTATTTATCACAGAAATTGAGGACGCATGCATTAACGGCCAAAATGAAATTATACTTGAATACAAAGGAAAATCCTTTGTGTTAGAGCCACTTGGACAAATTGTACAAGTTGTTGAGGTTGCCGATGAAGTTGCCGGAAGATATGCAAGCTTTGATGATTTGTTGCTCAATCATAAAATTGATGGCAAACCTTTAATTGAACTTGTTAAAGAACTTGAATACGGCGACTGATTCAAAAACAACATCGCTTTACTAACAGAAAAAAGAGAGAATAATTCGGAGTTTAAACCGATTTATTCTCTCTTTTTGTTAATGAGAAGGACTTAGCCATTTGTGCTTCCCAATGTGTCTCTTTTTCCTGACAAGCACTGCTTTTGTGGACACAATGCAAATCAAATGATATGCCTCGCACTTGCTCGGCGTGATATTTTCGCTGCGCGAAAGTGATATTGCTCCCGATGGTCGCAGTGATATTATATTCGCCTCCCAAGCTCGCGTAGCGAATATCACTCGGCGATAGCCGAATACCACTGTGAAGCAATAGAACTCGCCAGAGGCGAATATAACTGTGGCTCCTGCTCTACGGCAGGTGCCACAAAGGCCGCTTCTTTTTACATTTTCTCAAAATGAAGCACGTCTGAAACAAAAACGATGGCACCACCGACCATGACCTCTGCCGGGTAAGAATGGTAGACCGTTGCGGCCATCTCGGTTGGTGGCAGGGCGGGCACCTTTTGCAGCCGCTGTGCACAGTTGCGGCGAATAACCTCGATGGCGGGCTGGAGCTTTTCGTCCGCTACGCCGATCAGCAGGGTGGTGTTGCCGTCTCTCAAAAAGCCACCTGTGGTCGCCAGCTTGGTAAATTCAAAGCCCTCGTCGGTCAGGGCACGGCATACGGCGCCAGTATCCTTTTTATTCACGATAGCGGTGATCATTTTCATGGTGGTTTTTCCTCCTTATTCGTCTCTCTTGTGGCTAACCTTATTATAGCATACGTACGGCTTGTTTTCAAGCAAAAAATTCCCGGGCGGCAAATTTTGCCGCCCGGGAAAAGGCTTATTGAAAGGCGGGCGCCTTTACCTCGCCGCCCGCAAAGGTATTCGGGCCGGGATTTGAAAGCGAAAAATACATTTTTGCCGCCTGCGTAGTTCCAAAATCACGGTTAGAGCCGCTATCCTGCACCTTGTTGAACGCATCGCGGAACATCTGGTTATGCGCCTCCTCGCGGTTGAGCAGGAAGTCGATCGTTTCGCGTACCTTTTTATCGTCGATCTGTCTGTACAAGTACTCGTACACGACCTTGGCGCGCTGTTCTGAGGCAATATTGCTGAGCAGATCAGCACAAAGATCCCCGGTGACTGTCACGTAGTCACCCGTCCAGGAATAGCCTGAGGAATTGATCAGGCCGGGGTTCAGCCCCAGCTGCACGTGTGTTTGGATCTCGCCGGCCGGCACTGCTGCCGCGTCAACGTCATGCCCGTTTAACAGATTGATCGTTTGTGCCACCATTTCCATATGCCCGAGCTCCTCGGCGGCAATGTCCAGAAACAGATCCTTGATCTCGGGATCCTTGATGCGAAAACTTTGCGACATATACTGCATAGCCGCCTTCAGCTCGCCGTTGCCACCGCCAAGCTGCTCCTGTAGTAGAACGGCATATTGCGGGTTTGGCCTTTCCACCGCTACGGGGTGAAACAGCATCTTTTCATGCTTGAACATACTTCCTCCTTGCTGCCAAAATGGCAGACCTTTTCAAATTTGGCAAATGCCCTATATCAGCATCATGTGCCGACAGGGGATGGTTTATTCAGCATAAGGCCAATAAAACCGGCATTTTTGCCGCAATGTGTTGACACCGGGGCGGTAGAATGGTAAAATATATAAAAACTGCACGAGGTTCTTTTTTATGCGATTTCTTCTTCGTTGTTTATGCGTGCTTTTGTCAGTATTCCTTGTATCGCTTGCCAGGGTGCAGGTTGTGGCAACAGATGGCGAGAATGAGATTCGATTTGTAGACTGCCTACCGACTGCGCTTACCTCCGGTAGTGAAGTAACGTTTTTGAATGGCTGGGCCCCGGTGAAGGGGGCTTGGGATGCAGAAGGCTTTTTTGATACAGCCTACTTAAACTATTACAGCAGCTCGAAATTTGCGGCAAAGAACTCCACGGGCGGCTCATGGCGCAGCAATCGTGGCTTTGAGCTGCTTTCTGCCGATAGCGGCGTGGGTGTTGGCGCGATGTATACGGTAAGCGATAGCGGTCTTGTCACGCTTTCCATCGAGGCGTTGACCGGCAACCGAAATTTAACCAGCAGCATGGCCAATCAAGAAAAACTTGTCGTTAACGGAATCACCTATTACGGCTATTATTCTAAGGCAGATAACGCAAAGCACTATTACGCCAAGAGCGGCGGCAGCGTGACCGGTACGCCGACTGGCGGCTGGTTTCGCTATGATGCCGCAGCCAGCAAAATGAAGGCCGCCGGCAACGTGAGCGATGCGATGGCCATGGCCTATCCGGTCGAGGCCTTTGCATACGATATCGCCATTACACACAATGGAAAAATTATTTGGCCCTCAAATGGGCAGCCGTGGCATTATGAAGGAAGCGTGGTAGATTATACCGCGCGCAGCGCAAGCGAGGATATGCTATCGGCGTTGAGCGCGGCGGAGGACTTGCCCTGCCGGCTTTACGTAGAGCAGGGCGACGAGATCGCCTTTGTAGCAACCTGTGGCTCCTCCTCTAACTGCTATCTGGTTATGGAGCCGGTCATCACGTATACATCGCGCCTTGCACCGATCAGCGTGCAGGCGGGCATGACGGTAGATGATAAATTTGCGGTCGATTACTATTTGCAAGCGGATGCGCGTGCTGAGCAGGTTGGCTTGCTGGTAGATGATGTCTATTATCCCGCCGCCCGGCAGGTAGATGGCAGTTATCTGCTTTCGATCGGTGATATTGCCGCTAAGCAGCTGGGGGATGCAATCACGGTGATCCCTATGCAAATAGTAGACGGATACGTGCTGCAGGCTTCTCCGATCACGCTCTCACCGGCCGATCTGCTGATGCAATATGTCCGTATGGATGCTAAAAACCCGGTAGCACAACTGGCCATTGCCATTCTCAATTATGGCACCGAGGCACAGCGCTATTTTGATTATCATACAGGAAAGCCGATGAATGCGCAGCTAAGCGAAGACCAGCGGCTTGTTGCGTATACAGACCGGTACGAAAGCATGCTTGCCGCCCGTGATAGTGGCTCCCTTACAGTGCTGCCGCGCGGTATGGCTCTTTCCTTGAATGATACGGTCGATTTTCGCATGTACTTAGAAGCGGAAGAAGACGGCAATTACCGCGTGCAGATGTCAAGAGACGAAGCGTTTTCTTTCTGTGCAACAGTTGAGAAAACGCTCGTGGCCGGGGTAGAAGAAACGGTTTTGCTTGCCGGCATTATGCCCGCCACGTGGAATACGCCGTATTATTTCCGTATTTTGGATGAAAGCGGAAACGTAGCATCGCCGATCTTGACCTATAGCGTTACCAGCTATATCGTTCGTATCATGGAAAAGGAAACTGCCGAAGAGGAGAAAAGGAGTACCGCGCTACTTTCTTCTATGCTGGCGCTTTATGAGGCTGCCGAGGAATATCGCGCGGTATACGGATAAGGTCACCACAATAACAACTCGCTTAGGGGGCGTTATGTTTAGGGAATTGGCACGAAAAAAGCAACAGCTTCCACAGGAAGAATGCATTGCCTTGCTGCAAAAAGAGCGGCGCGGCGTTCTTTCTGTGCTGGGGGATGACGGCTATCCTTACGGTATGCCGATGAACCATTATTATAACGAGCAGGATGGCTGCATCTATTTTCATTGCGGTCGGAATGGGCATCGCATGGATGCGCTGCGACGCTGCGAAAAGGTCTCCTTTTGCGTGTATAATGAGGGGGAGCGCGCGCCGGGTGAATGGGCACTTTGCGTAAAAAGCGTGATCGTATTCGGTCGCGTCGAGATCGTAGAAGAGCCTACCGCGATCCGGGAGATCACAATGGCGTTAAGCATGAAATTCACGCAGGACGAGGAATATATCCGGCAAGAGATCGAGCAATATGCAAAGGAAACGCTGCTTTTGCGCCTTCTGCCGGAAAATATGTGTGGAAAAACGGTAAAGGAGTCATGAGGGTGATGGAAGAAAAACGCTACGTTCTCGCCCTGGATGAGGGCACGACCAGTGCACGCGCGATCCTTTTTGATCATGATGCAAAAATCATTGCCATGGCGCAGCATGAATTTGCCCAGATCTATCCCCAGCCCGGCTGGGTAGAGCAGGACCCGATGGAGATCTATGCCAATCAGTACGCCGCCATGACCGAGTGCATCGCCAAAAGCGGCATCGCAGCTGAGGCGATCGCGGCGGTTGGCATTACCAACCAGCGCGAAACGGTGATCGCGTGGGATAAAAACACCGGCAAGCCGATCTGCAATGCCATTGTGTGGCAGTGCCGGCGCACCGCCTCGATTTGCAAGGAACTGGAGAAAGAAGGCCATGAAGCCTATATTCGCCAAACGACCGGCCTGCGGTTAGACCCGTACTTCAGCGGTACCAAGATCAAATGGATATTAGATCACGTAGAAGGCGCGCGAGAGATGGCTGCGCGCGGGGATCTCTTGGTGGGAACAGTAGATACCTGGCTGATCTGGAAGCTGACAGAGGGGCGCGTCTTTGTAACCGACCTCACAAATGCCTCGCGCACCATGCTTTGTAATATCCACACCGGCAAATGGGATGAGGGCATGCTGCGCATGTTAGATATCCCCGCTTCGGTGCTGCCCGAAATCCGCAGCAGCAGCGAGATATACGGCAGCTTTCAATGTATGGGTGCTATGCTGCCCATTGCCGGCATCGCAGGTGACCAGCAGGCCGCCTTGTTCGGTCAATGCTGCTTTGCGGCGGGAGAGGCCAAAAATACATACGGCACAGGCTGCTTTTTGCTGGCGCATTGCGGCAATCAAGCGGTGGAAAGCGGGCAGGGCCTGTTGACCACCATTGCCGCCGGCGAGCAAGGCCGGCCGATCGAATACGCCTTAGAGGGTAGCGTTTTTGTGGGTGGTGCGGTTGTGCGCTGGCTGCGTGATGAAATGAAGCTGATTCACGATGCCAAGGATAGCGAATATTTTGCCGCTAAGGTGCCGGATTGCGGTGGTGTGTATCTCGTTCCCGCCTTTGCCGGCTTGGGCGCCCCCGTTTGGGATATGCATGCCAGGGGTACGATACTGGGTATGACGGCAGGAACAGGGAAGAACCATATCATTCGCGCAGCATTAGAGTCGATCGCGTATCAGACCGAGGACGTGCTTGCCGCCATGCGAGCCGATATTGGTGAGATCACCTGCCTGCAGGTAGACGGCGGTGCTTCAGCTAACGATCTTTTGATGCAGATGCAAAGTGATTTTTCCGGCATTGCCGTACAGCGCTCGGCCAACCCCGAGGCAACAGCGACCGGGGCGGCCTATCTGGCAGGGCTGGCCGTAGGCTTTTTTGAAAATCGCGACGAGCTGCGCGGCAAGGCGGATG
>JAZQVK010000164.1:0-15833 GCA_045631765.1 Eubacteriales bacterium | reverse complement strand
GGTTCCGCCGAGAAGGCGCGTTTGCACCTGTCAGAAGTGCATAAGAACTCCCGACCTCGAGAGAGTCGGACACACCGCGCGCCACGGCACCTACTTCGAGATGCTCGGTAACTTCTCCTTTGGAGATTACTTCAAGAACGAAGCAATTCCCTTCGCCTGGGAGTTTCTGACCGAGACGCTCGAGATCCCCGCAGAGCTTCTCTGGCCGTCCATCTATGAAAACGACGAGGAGGCCTATGACCTGTGGGTCAATAAGGTAGGCGTAGACCCCAAAAAGGTCGTTCGTCTTGGCAAGGCCGATAACTTCTGGGAGCATGGCTCCGGTCCCTGCGGCCCCTGCTCCGAGATCTATTTTGACCGTGGCATCAAGTACGGCTGCGGCTCGCCCGACTGCAAGCCGGGCTGCGACTGCGACCGCTATATGGAGATCTGGAACAACGTATTCTCCCAGTTCAACAACGATGGCAACGGCAATTATACCGACCTGGCGCAGAAGAACATTGATACCGGCATGGGTCTTGAGCGTCTGGCCTGCGTGATGCAGGGGGTCGATAACATGTTCGAAGTCGATTCGATCCGCAAGATCATCGATGAGGTCTGCGCCATCGCCGGCAAGACCTACGGTGAAAACAAGAAGGAGGATATCTCCATCCGCGTGATCACCGACCATATCCGCGGTGCTACCTTCATGATCGCGGACGGCGTTATCCCGTCCAACGAGTGCCGCGGCTACGTGCTTCGCCGCATTTTGCGCCGAGCCTGCCGCCATGGCAAGCTGCTGGGCATTGACCACCCCTTCCTTGTTCGCATGTGTGAGGTGGCCATTGGCGAAAGCGTTTCCGCATACCCGGAGCTGGATACCCGTGGCGACTATATCAAAAAGGTCATCTCGATGGAGGAGGAGCGCTTTGACGCGACCATCGACGCCGGCCTTGGCATGCTGAACAAGATCATCGCTGATTGCCGCGCAAACGACAAGGCTACCGTTGACGGGGCAGACGTATTTCGCCTGTACGATACCTATGGCTTCCCGCTGGATCTGACGAGTGAGATCATCATCGAGGCAGGCCTTGCCGTAGACGAGGAGGGCTTTAAGACCTTGATGCAGGAGCAGCGTGAGCGTGCCCGCGCCGCGCGCGGCAACATCAGCGGCTGGAGCAACGCTGAGGAGAGCGGCCTGGGCGAGCTGCCCAAGACTGTGTTCCACGGTTATGAGGAAGCTGTTTGTGACGCGAAGATCCTCGCCATTCTCGGCGGCGAAAGCGGCCGCGAGATGCTGGAGGAGGTTTCCGAGGGTGAATGTACCATCGTGCTGGATGCCACCACCTTCTACGGAGAGAGCGGCGGCCAGGTAGGCGACACCGGCGTGCTGAACGGCGCTGCCGGCAGCGCCGAGGTGCTGGATACCAAGAAGGCAGACGGCATCTTCCTGCACGTATGCCGCCTCAGCGGCGGCGTGCTGCGCGTGGGTGACGGTGTTCGTGCCGAGATTGATACCGCCCGCCATGCCGCCATCATGCGTAACCACTCCTGCTGCCACCTGCTGCAGGCAGCCCTGCGCGAGGTGCTTGGCACCCACGTAGAGCAGGCCGGCTCCTACGTGGAGCCCGGTTATTTCCGCTTTGACTTTACCCACTACGCGGCCGTTACGGCAGAGGAGCTTGCCCGCGTAGAGGAGATCGTGAATAGCCACATCCTGGCCGGTGAGCCCGGCTCTATGACCGAAATGGCGCTGGAGGAGGCACAGAAGCTGGGCGCGATGGCTCTCTTTGGCGAAAAGTACGGCAAGACCGTGCGCGTGGTGCGCATGGGTGATTCCTCTATCGAGTTCTGCGGCGGTACGCACGTAGACAGCACCGGCAAGATCGGCCTCTTTAAGGTCGTTTCCGAAAGCTCGGTGGCTGCCGGTGTACGCCGTATCGAGGGTACCACCGGCTACGGCGTGCTGGCGCTGATGGGCAAAAAGGACGCCCTGCTGGCTGAAACTGCCAAGGAGCTGAAGGTGCCTAACCCGGCTGACGTGGCCAAGCGTGCCGCCCAGCTGGAAAGTGAGCTGAAGGAGGCTCGCCGCGAGCTGGAATCGGTCAATGCCAAGCTCTCGGCTGCCAAGCTGGCTACCATTATTGATGGGGCCGTGCAGGTTGGCGCCTACAAGCTGCTGACCGCCCGCCTGGAAATGAAGGTGGATGCCGCACGCACGCTGTGTGACAGCATTCGTGCCGACCATCCCGATATGGTTGCCGTGTTTGCCCTGGTCAATGACGGCAAGCTGAACTTTATCGCCTGCTGCGGTGCCGATGCCGTGAAGGCCGGTGCCCACGCCGGTAATATTCTTCGCGCCGTTTCCGCCATCTGCGGCGGTAAGGGCGGCGGCCGCCCGGATAGCGCCATGAGCGGCGGCAGCGACCTTTCCAAGATCGACGAGGCGCTTGCCTCTGTTGCCGGCCTGTTGGGCTAAAAAGGACCGCAAACGCGACCCGTGTGTCGCGAAATGATAAAAAGCAGGGAAAAACCGTACGGTTTTTCCCTGCTTTTTTAGCACTGCCGGTGGGAGACCAGATGCTCCATTTCGTCAATGGCATCCTCGGTCATATCACACACGCAATCTACGCATTCGCAGCCCATTTTCTTGGCTGCTCTTGCCAGGCCTTTTTTCTTTTTCTTGATGGCCATCACCACCCCGCAAATGCCCAGCACCGCAAAGCCTACGACCACACCGCAGATCACCGGGTGGGGAATGATCGAGCAGGGCTCACATTTCTTCTTGCCGCACATATACCGTACCTCCTTTTTTTCATAGTATATCCTATTCCAAACCGCCTATACCGGTGACAGGTGTAAAAGACACCGCGTGGGATATAGCCGAAGAGAGCCGAACACATAAGCTCTGCGGCGATGCCTTTTTGCGTCTTTTGTCGCAGCGCACCTTGCAAGGTATTACCTTGCTGCGGCTTACTGCGGCAAAATCCATCAAAAATTCATTCGCCGGAGAGTGCGAAGCAGCTTTCGTCGAGCAAATATGCGGATAGACAAAGAAAAATTGTGCGGCCATATAGGATATGGCAAGCAATTTTTCTGCAGAATTTCCGGATATTTGCCGGCCAAAAGCCTTATGGGTTCAGCTCTCTTCGGCTATACTATACAAGGGAGAACGAATATGGGTGAAAAAAGAAAAAATTTATGCAGGATCCTTTCGGCCTTTATCTTATGCATCGCATTGGCATCCGCCATCCGCATGACCATGCCGCCAAATGAGGAGCCGGCCGTGCCGGCCATGGTCTACCTTGACCCTGGCCACGGCGGGTTTGATTTTGGTGCCGTTGGCCACCTGGCGGGCGGGGGCAGGCTGCTTGAAAAGGAGCTGGTGCTGCACGTGGCGCAGGATTGCGCCACCCGCCTGCGCGCGGCGGGCGTTGAGGTGCTGCTCTCGCGTGAAAATGACGAGCGCCTCACCTATACCACCGCGCCGGACGAGGTGCGCGCACGCCGTGCCGCCGCCGGCGAGGCCGGGGTAGATCTGGTGCTTTCTCTGCACGCCAATGCCTACGCCGGGCAGGGGCGCGCCTATGGCCCGCGCGTGTATTATAATCCGGAAAGCGAGCCGTCTAAACAGGCGGCCGAGCGCATTGCAGCGGCCATTTCGCAACACACGGGTGCCCTCTGCGGCCGCGAATGCCGCCTGGTGGCGGATGGCAGCTACTATATCTTAGCCGACCCGGCCTTGCCGGCCGTGCTGATCGAGCTGGGCTTTCTTTCAGACGGGCAGGAATGTGCCCTGCTTGCTGATGAGGGCTATCAAGCCAAGCTGGCAGAGGCCATCTGTGCCGGCCTGTTAGGAGAGGAGACGTAACTGGGAGCGTTTTTGGTGAAGGGGAGAGGCGTTGGGAACCTTTTGGAAAAGGAAAGGGAGCGCAAGGGAACTTTTTGAAAAAAGTTCCCAAACCCTCAAAAACTTTTCGGGAAAAGGATATGGTTCCCGCAAATATTCCGTAGGGGCGGATTCCATATCCGCCCGCGGGGGGCATGACGAAGGCTATGGCCGGAATTTTTCCTGTGATTGCCACATTCGGTGCAACGCCGATGCAGGTTAAAGAGGGACTGCCTGCTACGGCCCGGTTCTCTGAGCAGCCTAACCGCACGTAACCTGTTTGCTGGCGCAAACGAGCACCGAGCGGGCGGCTGTTATGGGGGCTTTTTTCCCCGTTTATGGAAATCTTGTTTCGTGTTTCATTTGTTCTTAAAAATCATGGCGGCTGCCACCGGTGCTACCCGCTTCTTCAAACGCGCGAACAATTTTTTCAATATTCCAAAAACAAGAGATGTCATCCAGGGAGCAATCGTCTAATATGGCCTGAATTTTCTTCAGCACCTGATATGCCCGTAGCTCTAAAAGCTGTTCTGGCTCCCATTGCGGCTGCAGTGTTACATCGTGTAGCAATTCTTTCCAAAGTTCCATACAATTTCTCCTGTATGGGGATTATATCCCCTTAATAAAATAGATTATAACCCCCATAATAACAATTGTCAAGGGGGGAAAATATGATTATTTTTGATAAATTGTGGTCAACGATGAAGGAAAAGGGCGTTTCTACCTATCAGCTGCGCGAGGAATGCGGGATCGATAGTAAGACGATCCGCCGTTTGCGGGCGAACGATAATATCGAAACCAAAACGCTGAACAAGCTGTGCGCGGCTCTTGATTGCCGCGTTGAGGACATCATGGAATACGTCGCAGAATAAGAAAGAACCGGACGTTCGTCCGGTTCTTTCTTATTGTCACGGGGTCACACCAGCGGCGCGATGCCCTTCATCAGCGCGCCGGCCAGGCGGGTAGAGAGCTTTTCCTTCTTCAGCTCCGCCGGCGTAACGGCGCGGCATTTTTCGCGCGTGGCTGCAAAGTCTGCCTCGATATCCGCCATGCAGCCCACGTTGTATAGATACGCGGCACACTCAAAATGGTGGTAAAAGCTGCGGTAATCGAGGTTGATGGTGCCCACCACCGCCTCGCGCCCGTCCACCAAAAAGACCTTGGCGTGCACGAAGCCGGGCGTGTATTCGTAGATCCGCACGCCGGATTCGAGCAGCGAGGCATAGTAGGTCTTGGCCAGTGCGTAGGGCATTTTTTTATCCGGGATGCCGGGCAGGATCAGGGAGACCTCTACCCCGCGCTCGGCCGCGTATTTCAGCGCATTCTCCATCTCCCCGTCTAAGATCAGATAGGGCGTCATGATGCGCACGTGCCGCTCGGCACGGGACAGCATGTCTAAATACACCTGCTCGCCGGCCTTGTAGCGGTCAAGCGGGCAGTCACCGTAGGGGATCACAAAGCCGCTCGGCTTTTTTAGCGGCTCCTCAGGCAGGCGCAGATAGCGTTCGTGCTCGGCGCTCTTTTCGTCCAGCTCCCACATATCGAGAAACATCAGCGTAAACGAGGCAACGGCATCCCCACGCAGCATCACGGCGGCATCCTTCCAATGGCCAAAGCGCGGCAGCTGATTGATATATTCATCCGCCAGGTTGACCCCACCGGTAAAGGCCACGCGGCCGTCCACCACCAAGATCTTACGGTGATCGCGGTAGTTGTAGTAGGTGGAAAAGAAGGGGGTGATCGGCGCGTAGATCTTGGCCTGTATGCCCAGCCGGCGCAGCCGCTTGGGGTAATCGTAGGAGAGCGTGCTGAAGGCACAGGTGCCGTCATACAGCACGCGCACCTCTACCCCCTCGGCCGCCTTGCGGGCTAAGATCTCCAAGATCTGCCCCCACATCTCACCCTCGGCAATGATAAAATACTCTAAAAAGATGAACTCTCGCGCACCCTCCAGCTCACGCAGCAGGGCGGCGAATTTTGCCTCGCCGGATGGGAAATAGGTCACCTCGGTGCGGTCAAAGACCGGGTAACAGCCGCTCTTGCGCAGGTATGTGACCAGCGCCGCCGCGCGGGGGTCTTTTTGCGTAAAGGCCTCCTCAGCCGGGTAGGTGGGAGGCAGCTTGCGTAGCGATTCCTCGGCGATCGCGGCTACCCGCCGCTTGAGCAGCCGGTGCCCCAGGTCGCTGCGGGTGTAGGCAAAGAGCAGCGCGCCAAAAACGGGGAATATCGTGATCACCAATAGCCAGGTGATCTTGGCTGTCGGATCCATATGCACGTTCAGCAGAAAGAGCGCCATGATCAGCGAAAGCAGCGCCGTGCCGCCTAAAATTGGTGGCCATGCTTCGGCTGCGCGAAAGACCAGCACCATCATAAGGGCAAATTCGACCATCAGCAAAAGGGCGATCAGCCCCACACGGCTGAACACAACGCGCATAAAACCGCGCCTGCTGCGCCGCAGCAGCGAAATTCCGCGCCCTTGTTTCTTCATGGCAATCTCCTTTCGTGTGCTTGATCTGACTTCCTTGAACATATCCTATCATATTTTATAGGATGAACCATGTCTATTTTGTAAACAAATGGAACACCCCCGCTTGCTATTCTATACGGTCATGCTTTGTGTTGATGAATGCTTCAAAAAAGTATTGCCATTTTTTCATTGAAAAATGAAAGCGGGAAGAATTTCTTCCCGCTCATCCTTTTGGGATAGCCGAAATGCGGCAGTCCCTTTCCTTATTCCAAAATATTGCTGGTGATCATATCAACGCCCATTTCGGCAAGCATCTCGCCCTGCACCTTATCATCGCACGTCCAGCAATTGATGGTGATGCCCAGCACGTGCAGGCGGTCAACCAGCTCCCGCGTCACGGCAGGGAAGGCAACGTCAAGATCCAGCCGGTACTCGCACAGCAGCTCCAGCGTTTGCTCGTCCACCTTGTCACATAGGAACTGGATCTCGGCCATGGGCAGCAGCTTGCGCAGGTTAATGCAGTTTTCACGGCTGAAGGAAATAAAGATCACGCCCTCCAGGTAGCCAAGTGCGCGGATCTCCTCAACCATGCGTACCAGATCGTCATAGGGAAAGGTGTTCTTCACCTCCAGCACGCAGCGCTTACCATACTTCTTGCAAATGCTGATATATTCGGCAAGTCGTGGCACGCGAATGTCGCGGCGCACGCGGCTGCCGTCACGATCCGGCAGAATGACGTCGGCTACGGCGGCGAAGGGGCTTTGCTCAACGTGTACGTCGATCTCGCCGTTGCTAACACGACCGGTGGTCTCATCATGCAGAATGACGAACTGCCCGTCCTGCGTGACGTGCACGTCGGTTTCGACGCCGTAATAGCTGCGATTGGCGGCGGCAATAAAGGCGGGGCAGGTATTTTCACGCTCGATGCCTGAAAGACCGCGGTGTGCCACCATGCGCACCTGCCTTTTCTCAAATTTGATCGTATCCATGACTGTTCTCCCATTAACCAAGGTCGGGCTCAGCAAAAAACTCTACGGTAGTACCGGCGGTGCTGTCAGATTCAAACACAACGATCTCGTTTTCACCCTCGTGCAGATAGGGGGCGGGAACGTAGAGCGTTTTCTGCGGCCCGGCCGGGTTAAAGTAACGGCCGATATTGATGCCGTTTACCATCACAAATCCCTTGGTAAAGCCATCCAGACGCAGGAAGGTGTCCTTCGGCTGCCCCTCGATCACCAGACTGCCGCGCAAAAAGACGGGGCCCTCGATCGCGCCGCTCTCGGCCGGGCAGTAGGCCAAGCGAGAAAGATCGGTCATCGGCAGGGGATACATCTCCCAGCCAAAGTGGTGCTGGCCGCCAAAGCGCACGCCGTGAATACCCTTACGGTCACGCAGCTTCGGGCCGTAATTTACGCGGCCCATATTCTCTACCAGGATATCTAAGTGGCCGCTTTCGCCCACGCCAAGGGGCATGCGCACCGTCTGCTTATCAATGCCTTCCTTATCCCAGCGCTCCCAGGTTGCTTTCTTTTCACCGTTGATCCAGATCTGGGCACGGTCGTGCACGACCGCAGCGGCCATCGGCCAATCGTTCTTCGGGCCCTGGATGGTGGTGCGGTAGAGCACGTAGCCAAAGGCCTGGCCGATCTCCTCCATATATTTCGGCTCTACCACCTTGACCGGGGCAGAGAGCTTGTCAAGATTCTCAAACAAGAGAGCCTCTTCGGTCAGGGTCAGCTTGCCGTAGGCAGCCTTTTCCGTTTCCTTGGCCGTCAGGGCAGGGACCTTGCCGTAGCGCTCCTCTAAGATCTCACGCAGGCGGTAGTAGGTCTCGGTGCGGTCACCCGCCTCGGAAAGCGGTGCGTTGTAATCATAGCTGGTGATGGTGGGCTGATAGGTGCCGGGGTGGTTAGCACCGTTGGTAAAGCCAAAGTTAGTGCCGCCGTGGAACATGTAGAAGTTAAAGGAGGCGCCAAGCTCGGCAAATTCACGCACGCACTGCACGATCTCCTCTGCCGGGCGCACGTGATGCTCCTCGTGCCAGTGGTCAAACCACCCGCTCCAGAATTCGCCGCACATCAGCGGCCGGTCAGGGTACAGCTCGCTCATGATCGCCAGCTGGTTCTTGGGCGCGGAGCCAAAGTTGGCCACGGCCAGATACTCTGGCAGCGTGCCACCGCTGAGCATGGTGTAGCTCGGCCCATCCGAGGTGAAGAACAGGCAATCCATGCCATTTTCCTTGTAAAGGTCTACAATGGCGTGCAGGTAGTCCTTGTCATCGCCGTAGCTGCCGTACTCGTTTTCGATCTGCAGCATGAAGATGGGGCCACCCTTAGATGCGAGGTATGGCCGCACACGGCTGAGCAGCTCGTTGTAATAGGGGCGCAGCTTAGAGAGGAACAGCTCGTCGTAGCAGCGCAGCGGCATGTTTTCGTAATTCAGCAGCCAAGAGGGCAGGCCGCCAAACTCCCACTCGGCGCAGATGTAGGGGCCGGGACGCAGGATCACGTGCAGGCCGACCTTGGCTGCCTCTGCAATATACGCCGCGATATCCAGGTTGCCGGAGAAATCAAATTCCCCCTCGCGTAGCTCGTGTAGGTTCCAACAGGTATAGGTCTCTACGGTGTTAAAGCCGCATTCCTTCAGCTTTAATAGCCGGTCGTGCCAGTATGCGCGTGGGATGCGGAAATAATGCATCGTGCCGGAGATGACAACAAAGGGCTCGCCGTCTAAATAAAACTGTGTGCCCTGATAGGTTAATATGCCCATGGTAAAATCCCCTTTCAGAAATCATATCTATCTGTATTGTAGCACAAGCGGTATGGGAATTCAAGAGCCTTTTTACCCTCTTGCGCTTTTTTGTCGGATATGCTATAATACGAATAGAAGGATGGTGATCTCATGCAATACAGATCGGATAAATACGGCAATCCGCTTTCGGTGCTGGCCTTTGGCTGCATGCGCTTTCCGCGCAGGCTGGGGCGTGTAGACATGGCAGCGACCGAGCAGCTGATCAAGGCTGCCGTGGCCGGCGGGGTCAATTATTTTGATACGGCCTATATCTACCCGGGCAGCGAGGCGGCGCTTGGCGAGATCTTAGAAAGAAATAGCCTGCGCGAGCAGGTGCATATTACCACCAAGCTACCGCATTACCTCATCAAGAGCCGCGAGCGGTTAGACGAGATCTTTGCCGAGGAGCTTGCCCGCCTGCGTACCGACCACATTGATTATTACCTCATGCATATGTTGACCGACGTGGCCACCTGGGAGCGGCTGTGCGCGCTTGGCATCCGGGAATGGATCGAGGAAAAAAAGAAAAGCGGCGCTATTCGCCAGGTCGGTTTTTCCTATCACGGTAACAGTGATATGTTCTGCCGGCTGGTGGATGCTTATGAATGGGATCTTTGCATGATCCAGTATAATTATATGGATGAAAACAGCCAGGCCGGCCGCCGCGGCCTGCACTACGCGCACGAAAAGGGCCTGCCCGTGATGATCATGGAGCCCTTGCGCGGTGGCCGCTTGGTCAAGGGTCTGCCCCCCAAGGCGCGTGAGATCTTTTCAAAGGAGGGCAAGTCCCATTCCCCGGCCGCCTGGGCCTTTCGCTGGCTGTGGAACCAGGGTGAGGTGACGGCCGTACTGTCCGGCATGAATAGCCTGCCCATGCTGGAGGAGAATCTGCAAACGGCCTCGGCCGCGCAGGTTGGGGAGCTGGGGGCGCGAGAGGAAGAGATGCTTGCACGCGTGGTAGGGGCCATCAGCGAAGGCATGCGGGTTGGCTGCACCGGCTGCGGCTATTGCATGCCCTGCCCGAAAAACGTCGATATTCCCGGCACCTTTGCCGCCTACAACCGCATGGCGGCAGAGGGAAAATTCTGGGGGCTGAAGGATTATTTTATGTGCACCGCGCTGCGTAAAAACCCCACAGCCGCCTCGCAATGCATAGGCTGCGGCAAGTGCGAGACACATTGCCCGCAGGGCATTGCCATCCGCCGTGAGCTGACTGCCGCCAGTGCCGCGCTGGAGGGTCCGCTTTACCGCACCGCTAAGCGCCTGGCTTCTAAATTCGTCAAGTTTTAAGCTTTTTCAACACGCTGGGAAAATATGGTCGCGCTGCTCGTGATCTATGTGAAAAGCACCAGAGGATCGCGCTGAGAAAAAGATCAAAAAAGAATAAAAATAAGGCGAGGAAGAAATTCCTCGCCTTGCTTTTATGCGGGTGCTTCTGCTTTTGTTAGCAGCAGGCGGTAGGCCACGCCGCAGCCGCGGCTCCAATCGGTGCCTACCACGTAGATGTCGCCATCTACCAGGCTGATGCTCTCCGGCTCTACGTCGCCGGGCAGATCGACCGTTACTGTGCGCAGCAGATTGGCGTTCCAATCGTAAACGCGCAGCTCGGCCGGGAATCCGTTTTGTGAAGAACGAACGAAGTAGATGCCGTTTTCATCGCAGAATACTCCCTGGGAAAGTGAGCCGGGCTTCTCGACCGGGTAGCTTTGCAGGTGAAAAAGGTCCTTGTCCCAAATGTCGATGGTCTCGCCACCCCATTGGGCAGAGGCGTATTGCTCCCGCTCGGGAGAATACGCAATCGAAAAGAAGGGGTATTCCCGATCGTCTGTCTCTATGATCTTGAGCGTTACGGGGTCAACCAGCGAATAGCGGTAATAGTGCCCGTCCGGCGATTGACAATGCGCGATCACCAGGCAATCCAGCCGGTCGTTATAGGTAATGCTGTTGGCATGGTCAAGATGCAGGGGCGCGCTTTCCCGCAGACGATTGCCGCTTGCATCCAGCACAGCAATACGTGCCGTTTCATAGCCATCCGGCAGCTTTTTAATGGCGGCAATATAGTAGTGCTCACCGTCAAAATAGCCCCCCTGTATGATCACGTATTCCGGGTCGGCAAAGCGAAAGGTAAACAGCTTTTCACCGGTAGCGGTATACGTAACGTCCCCCTCACCGATCAGAAGCTCGGCTTGGCTGGGCGGCGTAGATGGCGGCTCGGTTTCTTGCGGGGGGCTTGGTGGCACAGCACAGCCGGCCAGCAGTAGGCATAGACAAATTGATAAAAGAAGCAGTTTTTTCATAAGATACCCTCCCGCTTTCATTATAGCATGCTTTCCCAAAAATACAAGATGAAGCTGCTTTTCACGGTTCATTCCCTTGCAAAGTGGCGGAAAAAGTGCTATAATAAGTCAGAATATACAAGAAAAAGAGAAGCAAGGTATCATGACCGGAACACACATCAAGGATTTCACCAAAGGAAATATCACCCGCCAACTGATCGCCTTCTCCTGGCCGCTGCTGCTTTCTAACCTGCTGCAGGTCGTTTACAACATGGTCGATATGATCATCGTGGGCAACGTGATGGGCAAGGCCGGCACCTCGGCCGTTACCGTAGGTGGTGACGTGGTCAATCTGCTCACCTTTGTGGGCATTGGCTTTGCCTCGGCCGGCCAGGTGCTGATCGCGCGCTACATCGGCGCGGGCGAGCGACATAAGCTTGGCCGCTTTGTGGGCACGATGAGCTCCTTTCTCTTTCTGTGCGCCGTGGTCATCAGCGTGCTGGGGCTCTGCTTCCAAGAGCCGCTTTTGCGCCTGATGAATACCCCTGCCGAGGCCTACGAGGGTGCCTTTGCCTACTCGGCCATCTGTATGGTCGGCCTGGTCTTTATCTACGGCTACAACATCGTCAGCGCCATTTTGCGCGGCATGGGTGACTCGAAGCACCCATTGCTGTTTATCGGCATTGCGGCCGGCATGAACCTGGTGCTGGACGTGGTGTTCGTTATCCTTCTCGGCATGGGGGCCGGCGGTGCCGCCTTGGCCACCGTGATCAGCCAAGCCACCAGCTTTCTGCTTTGCACGGCCTTTCTCGTGTGGAGACGCGTGCAGTTTTCGCTTAACGTTACCCGGCGTGATTTTATTTGCTGGGATGGTGGTATGCTGCTTGATTTTATCAAGCTGGGCGCCCCCATGGCCATCAAATTCGCCTCGGTCATGGTCTCTAAGCTGTTCGTCAATTCCTGGATCAACGGCTACGGCGTGGCCGTTTCGGCCTTTGCCGGCATTGCCAACAAGCTGGCCACGATCGTGAATATGTTCTCTAACGCGATGAACAGCGCCGGCTCTACCATGGTGGGGCAGAACATTGTGGCCGGTCAGTTTGCCCGTGTACGCAAAATTTTGTGGAACCTGCTGGTCATCACCATGGCCATTACGGTCGTCTTCTCTGTGCTGATGATCCTGTTCCCCACGGAGATCTTTGATCTCTTTATCGAGGGCAGCGACCCCGAGGTGCTTTCTCTGGCGCCCGGCTACGTGCCGATCGCGCTTCTCATGTTCCTTGCCAGCTCGCTGCGTGCTACCATGAATGCCCTGATCAACGGCAGCGGCAATGCCAAGATCAATTTTGCCACCGCACTCTTAGACGGTATTATTTTACGCATCGGCCTTGCACTGCTGTTTGGCTTGACCCTCGGTATGAAGCACACCGGCTTCTGGCTGGGGGATGCCCTGGCCGGCTTTACACCCTTTTGGCTCGGTATTATCTTTTATATCACCGGCGCCTGGAAAAAGAGCGCAAAAATACAACCGACAGAGGAGAAAAACGCATGAAAAAAACAGAAACGAGCTTGATCTCCAACCGGTTCAACCCATCCCCCGATTATTACTGCACCTGGCAAACGCAGCTGTATGCCACCAGCGACGGCAAGCCGGCCGGCCAGCGCGCTATCATTGGCGAGCGTGCGCTCTTTGAGCGCGAAAAGCCGTATGGCTGGGCCTATTTCTACGAGCAGATCCGAAACGATCTTTATCTCGTGATGGATGACAGCTGGGACGTACCGCTTGACGGCGACCTTGGCTATTGCGGCAGCCTGGTGCTGGACGCTGAAAAATTCCCGGCGGCCACCGCAGGGGGTGTGAGCAATACCGAGGCGCTTGCCCGCCTGTGTAACCGCATGAAGGCCCTGGGCTGGAAGGGGCTTGGCGGCTGGGTCTGCGCGCAGGAGGCCGAGCGGCTATCTGAGGGCGGCAGCACCGAGGACTATTGGCGCAAGCGCCTGCGTGAAGCAAACGATGCCGGCTTTTCCTATTGGAAGGTAGACTGGGGCAAAAAATCCACCGACCCGGCCTTCCGCCGGATGCTGACAGACTTAGGCAGAGAGCTGGCGCCGGGTCTGACGATCGAGCACGCCTGTATCAAGGAGATCATTCCGTATGCCGACGTGTACCGCACCTACGACGTGCCGGCTATTCTGTCTATTCCTATGACGATGCGCAAGCTGGCTGATTGCCTGGCCGGCACCAACGCGGCCCCCGGCTATGCCGGCTTAGTAGATTGTGAGGATGAGCCGTATATGGCCGCCGCCGGCGGCTTTTGCATGGGCATCATGCGCCACCCGTATAGCGGCCCCCTGCCAAACGGCCACCGCGATATGTCCTTCCCCGACCTGCACCGCAACATCAAGACCAAGATGTACGAGGTCATTCGCGCGGTGCATTGGCACCGCATTGCCCCCGCCTTTGGTGCGGATGCGGCCGGCCTGCTGGTAGATACGGCCATCCTACAGGATGATTGGCGCTTTGAAAGCGTAGAGGACGAGCTTGAGGCCTGGTGGATAGGAAACGGCAGCCTGTTCGACCGCATGAGCGAGCAGGGCATGGCCGCCTCAGCCCCGGCGCGCATAGCGCGCGGCATCTCCCTGCCGCAGGTGGTGGCAGACGAGCAAGGAAATCAGCCCTACGTGCTGGCATCCCGCCATCCAAACGGTGCCGCGGCGGTCGCCACGCTTGGCAGAACCTATGGCCGGGTCTACGAGATCCCGCTGTGTGAGGTAACGCTTGACGTGGGCGATGCCACGCAGATCGGCGTGTTTGGCGAATACCGCAGCTTGGTGATAGAAAGCACGCATACCGCCGTTGCCCGTGTGCTGATGCAGGACCTGGCAGACGCTACCGCCTATGACGTGACCGAGGAGGTAACAATCTCGGGCAACCGCCTCACCATCCCGGGCGAGCTGATCCACCGGGTGGGAACCATGGTGCAGCCGGCAGAGGATACCTCTGAGCCGGGCGTTGTTATTCAATTGATCGTGGAATAAACAAAAGGTGCTTTCGCATGAAACATGCGAAAGCACCTTTTTTATGCCTTGTTCTTTGGCGTTAGGATATACAAAATGTCACCCATGCATGGGGGCATCAGCAGGGTAAGCTGCTCGCCCTCTGCTATCTCGGGGCTCATATAGCGCTTGCTTGTCATGTCAAAGACGTTGCACTCGTAGGCAGAGGAGGGCAGGGTTGTGGTTACGTCGCAGCCAAAGGGCGCGTAAATCAAGATCGTGCCGGCAGCATTGGTGGCGGCACAGACCTCCGGCGGCATATCGCGCAGGCAGGCATGCGGGCGCATACCAAACAGCTGATCGTGCTCGTATAGCTGCTGTGCAAAGGCACCCTCCCAGGCGCCGTCTAAGTGTAGGGCCGTGCGCCATTCATACGGCTTGCCGGAAATTTGAACGTTGCTAAAGGGCAGGTTGTCACGGTACGTCATCCACGTGCCGTGCGCCCCGTATCCCACCCCGGCAGAGGCACCGGAAAGCAGCGATTGCCAAAAGGCACGGCGGATATCATAGGCGGTAAAGCGCCGTGCGCCGCCAATGGCACCGTGCGCCTCATAGGGCGGCTCGGAATTCACGATGGGCTTACCATCGCCGCGTGCGTAAAACTGGGCGGCAAAGCGAAAATTGTTATCCTGCTCGTGCGCGTTGTGGCCGGCCTGATAGGAATGAAAATCCACCGAAAGAGAGGCGGGCGGGTATGTCTTTGGTGTGAGATGCATCGTCAGCAGCGCTTCGGGCGCCAGGGTGCGCAGCAGGGCAATGGCCCTTTCATAAAACGCTGTTACAGCCTCGCTTTCAAAGGCGGTATCCCCCGTCACACTGTAGATCGGCTCATACGGCTCGAAGCGCGGGATGATATAGCGCAGATACCGCTCGGCCTGCTCCGGGGTCATGGCGTGCTCATCGTTCAGGTGGGCACCCCACGTGCCGGGCGCGCAGCAGCTCACGCCATTCGGCTGGCTGCATTTTGGAAAAGGCCATCCACAGGGTGTCCCCCTGGTAAAAGAAGGGCTTTCCATCCTTGATAAAGTAATTATCGCGTATCTGTACACGGCTCATGGCACTTTCTCCTTTTCGTTTGGTGGAACATGGTGCGTTTTTTATTGCTTTACCAGCATTATAGCACGATGCACGAAAAAAGCAAACCATTGTTTTATGAGGTATGTTATCCTATACGTTCTATGATCGCGGTGGCAAGGTAACGCCGCTTCGCTTCGTGATTCCCACGCCCTGCGCCTGGCAAGCAAGCTTGCCGATCTACGGGCGGGGAATGCGAACTTGCGTTGCTTCGCAACCAAGCCCGAAAATGCCACCACAAACAAAAAAATACGGAGGCAACAGCCTCCGTATTTTTTTGGTCGAGGTGACAAGATTCGAA
>JAZQVK010000163.1:0-6752 GCA_045631765.1 Eubacteriales bacterium | reverse complement strand
CATACAGCCCGTAGGGCTGGCTGCTTTTCAGTGTTTTGATTAAAAACTGCCGGTACGAGGGCAGTTCGTGCAGGACAGCGGCCTGTAGCCGCTCATGCACTTGCTTTTGGATCTCTGCCGTTTCCTTCAACTTTGCCGCCTTTTATTTCTCAGAATATGTAGAAAACAGCTGCAAATTGCGCATAAGCGGCGCACGGCCGCGAAAGGAAAAGGCACGCGAAGAAAACGCCTCCTCCGGCATGGCGGCAAGGGCTTCTTCCGTCAGACGTGTGATACGCTCCTGCCGGAAGAATGGAATGGGTGTATAGCTTTCTTCCCGCATGGCAATTGCATTATGGGGACATATCGTTTGGCAGACGTCACACCCCCACACGCTGCCACCGGCAAGAACGAGCTGCTGCTCGCGTTCGGTCAATTCCCCCTTCTTTTGTGTGATGGCAGAAAGACACCCCTCGCCCTCGCCGCGTAAGAAGCCGCTCGGGCAAGCGGCATGGCACGCACCGCAGCCGCAGCAGGAGGCCGGTGCGACCGGCTCTTGGGCGCCAAGCAGCGTGGGCGGCGCATCGGTCAGCAGCTCACCAATAAAGACGAACGAGCCGTAGCGCGGGTGGATGAGCAATCCGTTTTCGCCACGCATGCCAAGCCCGGCGATCGTGGCGGCGTGCCGCTCGTCGATGGGGGAATGGTCGGCAAAGCCGGAAAAGGAATAGCCGCTTTCAGCGGCCAGCTTAGCGCAAATGCGCAAAAACAAGCCCTTCATATACAAATGATAATCCCGGGCAGCAGCATAGCAAGAAAGATTTTCTGCCCGCCCGGCATAATACGGTACCAGAAACAGAATAGCCGTGCGCGGCGCAAAGCCAAGCCGCTCGACCAGGTAGGGGCGTACCACGCGGCATGCCTCGTACGGGATGGCGGCGGTATATTCAATGTTTTCTTGCAAAAAGGCCTGCCGAACAATCGATCTCATTCTATCCCCCCTTTTTGTATCAGTATAATCCAAAAATGAACAAATTACAAGTGGCTTGTAAAAAAATCACCACGCAGTACTGAAAAAGAGTAAAAACGATTGCTTTTTGAGGGGAAATGTGCTATGATATAGATGTAAGATTATGCTCTGTTTTCAGGAGGTTTTTATGACTATTGGTGATCTCTGGTACAATGGCTATCTGCTGCTGCTCGGCCAATCAACCGAAATGGCGGAATGGCAGTTCTATCTGGCGGCGATCGCTGCTGTTTTCTTTATCACAATGCTGATCCCCTATCTGCTTGGCAGCATCAATTCTGCCGTTGTGATCTCGCGCCTGCTGTACCGTGATGACGTGCGCAACCACGGTAGCGGCAATGCCGGCACCACCAACATGCTGCGCACGTACGGCAAGGGCGCTGCCGGGCTTACCCTGCTTGGCGACGTGTTGAAAACGGTGATCGCGGTTTGCTTTGCCTCTTTCCTGCTTTCGGCCGCGATCGGCGGCTGGATTGCCGCGCTCTTCTGCATGCTGGGCCATATTTTCCCGGTCTACTACCACTTCCGCGGGGGCAAGGGCGTGCTTTGCGTGGCAACGGCGATTGCCATTCTCTCTCCCTTTGCCTTTCTATGCGCCTTCCTGTGCTTTGTGATCATCGTTTCAATGACCAAATACGTCTCGCTTGGCTCGATCTTTGCCGGGCTGACGCTGCCGCTGTTTGTCAACGTGGAAAACAGCGTGGTGCCCTATGGCACGGTGATCGAGGCGATCGTGGCCATTACCATGGCGCTGATCATCATCTGGTGCCACCGCGCCAACATTCAGCGTATTCGCGCCGGCAAGGAATCTAAGCTCTCCTTCCGCAGCAAAAAGAACGAAAAATGAGTGTTAACGCAGAGCAGCAAGCACTATTTGATTTGATCAGCATGGCTGTTGCGCAGGGGGTACTGCGCAAACTGGTTCTCTCTTCCCCGCAAAAGGATGCGCCGGCACCGCGCCAAAGCGGCAAGCTGTGCCTTTTACGCGGCGAGCGCGTGCTGATGCTGGAATCCGCCTTTGAGGGCGGCCGTGTCAGCCAGCGGCTATACCGCGGCAGCCAGCTGGCAGAAGAACTGCCCGCCCTGCTTTCTGCCTATAAGCAGATAAACCTGCTGACCTCGGCAGGGGATGCCGAGCTTCGCACCTCCAAAAAGGGCAAATGCACTCTGATCGGCGGTGGTGCGCTGCGCGCACGCTTGCAGGGTGAGCTGCAGGAGCTTGTTCGCTTTGACCTGCCCATTGACCGTGAAAAGAAGCACCTGCTTTCCGGCGAGGAGCCCTTTTTGCAGGCGTTGGGCATCAGCGACAAGAATGGCCGCGTGCACGATAAGCGCCAGGCGAAATTTCGCCAGATCAATCGGTTTTTAGAGCACCTTGAAAGTGTTTACAGCGCCCTGCCCGCCGAGGGGGAATTAACGGTATACGATCTTTGCTGCGGCAAAAGCTACCTCAGCTTTGCCGTTTACCACTACCTGACCGCCATGCGCCACCGCACCGTGCATATGACGGGGGTAGATCTGAAGCAGGACGTGGTTACAGAATGTAATAAGATCGCAGAAGCCTGTGGCTTTACGCACATGCATTTTCTTTACGGCGACGTGCGCACCACGGTGCCGGACAAAAAGCCGGACATGGTGATCTCGCTGCACGCCTGCGACATTGCCACCGATATCGTTCTTGATCGCGCCGTAGCGCTGGGAGCAGACGTGATTCTTTCTACCCCCTGCTGCCACCGCTATCTCAGCAATCGCCTTTCCTGCGGGCCGCTTACCTTCGTGGCAGACCACCCGCAACTGCGCGGCAAGCTGTGTGAAGCGCTGACGGACGGCCTGCGCCTGTTGCGGCTGGAAATGAGTGGCTACACCGTTTCTGCCATGGAGCTGACAGACCCGGAGAATACACCGAAAAATACACTTCTGCGCGCCATTCGGCGCCAGGATTTTGACCCCGCCGGCAAAGAGGCAGAGGGCAAGCGTGCAGCCTACCGCGCCACCCTTTCCTATCTGCTGGGCACGGGGGCAGACACCTATCTGGAGGAGATATGACAGCCAAAACCGCCCTTGAGCATATTTACGCGCTGCCGCGGTTTAACCGTGGTGAGACCATGGAGCCGGTCAAGGAGCTGCTGCGCGCCCTGCGCGAGCCACAGCGTGCATTACGCTTCATCCACATTGCCGGCACGAACGGCAAGGGCTCTGTTTCTGCGATGTGTGATGCCATTCTGCGTGAGAGCGGCCTGCGCGTGGGGCTATATACCTCCCCCTTTATCAACGATTTTCGCGAGCGGTTTCAGATAGACGGAAGACCCGTCAACCAGACCGATTTTGCGCAGGCTGCCGCCTACGTGCTGCGCGCGCTGCGCCGCCTGCCCTGTGCCGATCAGCTTTCCCAGTTTGACGTGGTAACGGCGATCGGGCTGGTATTGTTTGCGCGTGCCGGTTGTGAGATCGTGGTGCTGGAATGCGGTCTTGGCGGCCGCTTAGACGCGACGAACGTGATCGCCCCGCCGGATGTGGCCGTCATAGTCAACATCGGCTTTGACCATACCGAGCTGCTTGGTGACAGCATCGAAGCCATTACTGCCGAAAAATGCGGCATTCTGAAGCCGGGAACCGGTGCCTTTGTCTGCGCGCCGCAGGATTACCCGGCGGCCTACCGCGTGGCAGAGGAGGCTGCTGAGGCAAACAGCATACCCTCCGTGATCGTGCCGGCCGAAGAGATCGATATTCAGCAATGCAGCCTGGGGCAGCTTAGCTTTTCTTATCGCGGCACACCATATCAAAGCCAGCTGGCAGCTGCCTACCAGGCAAGAAACGCCGCCACCGCCATCGAGGCGATCCGCGCGCTTAGCCGCAGCGGTCTTTCGATTTCTGAGGATGCGATCGTGCGCGGCCTGCGGCATGCCTATATTCCCGCACGGCTGGAGCTGATCAGCATGGCGCCGCACATTCTTTTGGATGGTGCCCACAACTTAGACGGGCTGCGTGCGCTGCGCGCCAGCATCGAAGCGGTGGCCCCCTTCTTCGCGCGCCTGCATTGCCTGGTAGGCATGCTGCGGGAAAAGGAGCCGCACAAGGCACTTTCTGCCTTTTTCTCTTCCCCGCTGATCGGCGAGCGGCTGGCCTGCGTGACCACCGTTACCCCACCAACGCCGCGCGCCTGCCCGGCGGAGGAGCTGGCAGAGATCCTGCACGGGATCGACACACCACCCACGCAGATCCGAACGAGCGACAGCATGCAAGAGGCACTTGCCCAATGCCTGGCCGACATGCAGGAAAATGACCTGCTGCTCTGCTTTGGCTCGCTATATTCTATGGGTGCCCTGCGCCGCCTGATTCAAGAGCATTATCAAAAATAAGAGGATGGATATGATCATCATTTCACATACCACCGCCGATACCGAGGCAGTAGGTAAGGCGCTCAGCGAGCGCCTGCTGGCAGCCGGTAAGCGGCACGCCTTTCTTTCGCTATGCGGCGAAATGGGGGTTGGCAAGACCGCCTTTGTGCGCGGCTTTGCCGCCCCCCTCGGCTGCCGCGGCGTAAAGAGCCCGACCTATACCGTGGTGAATGAATACAAGGGAGACCCCCTTCCCGTTTTCCATTTCGACCTTTATCGCGTGGCAGACGGGGAGGAGCTATACGGCATCGGCTTTGACGATTACCTGGCGCGCGAGGGCTTCTGCGTTTGCGAATGGAGTGAAAACGGGGGCGACATGCTGCCCGCCGACCGCATAACCGTTACCATTTCGCGCCTGCCAAGCGGCGAAAACGAGCGGCAAATCTGCATAGAGGGGGTTGACGATGAAGATCTTGGCATTTGACAGTACGGCCAAAACCGCCTCGGTGGCGGTGGCAGACGGCGAAAAGATCTTAGCCGAATTTACCGTAGACAGCGGCATGACGCAAAGCGAGCTGCTACTGCCGATGGCCAAGCAGGCGCTTAGTGCCGCGCATCTTTCACTTTCTGAGGTAGAGCTATTCGCCCTGACACACGGCCCCGGCTCCTTTACCGGTGTGCGCATCGGGGCCGCCCTGGTCAAGGGGCTTGCCTTTGGCAAGCAGATCCCTTGCGCACCGGTCTCGGTGATGGAGGCGCTGGCACAGGGGCTTACGCCGCTTTCGGGCATCTATTGCCCGGTAACCGACGCACGCCGTGCCCACGTTTATAACGCCCTGTTCTGCCAAAAGGACGGTGTGCTGACACGGCTTTGCGATGACAGGCTGATCGCCATTACCGACCTGGTGCAGGAGCTTTCCGAGCAATACCCCACAACGCCGCTTTGGCTGGTGGGGGATGCTACCGAGGCCGTGACCCGCGCCGCTGAGGCGATTGGTCTTTCCCTGCCGCAAGCGCCGCGCGCCCTGCGCGTGCCAAGCGCTGCTGCCGTTGCCCAATGCGGCCTGGCCATGGCCATGCGCGGCGAAACGGTAGACGATGCTTCCCTTGCCCCGATCTACCTCTTCCCCTCGCAAGCGGAGCGCGATCGGTTAGAAAAAGAAAAACAAAATTAAAAAAAGGAGATATGACTATGTTGCGGAAAACGATCTACATCGGCGCCGACTCTGCCGGCTATGAAATGAAGGAGGGGCTTGCCGCTTCCCTGCGTGAGGAGGGCTATGAGGTTATCGACTGTGGCACCAATTCAAGCGCCTCTTGCCACTACCCGGAATTTGCCCACGCGGTATGCGCCGGCGTACAAAAGGCCCCGAACGATAGCTTTGGTATTCTGATCTGCGGCACCGGCATTGGCATGAGCATGGCTGCCAACAAGCACCGCGGCATTCGCGCTGCCCTGTGCAGCGAAACCTATAGCGCCCGCTTTACCCGTATGCATAACAATGCCAACGTGCTTTGCATGGGCGCCCGTGTCATTGGCCCGGGGCTGGCCGGCGATATTGCCAACCTGTTCCTGAATACCGAGTTTGAGGCAGGCGGCCGCCACGAGCAGCGTGTGGATATGATCACCGCGATCGAAGCTGACGAGTGCAGCAAATAAAACGCCGACAAACATTCACTTCTTTTATACACAAAACCCTATTCGCTATTATCGAATAGGGTTTTTTCTATGAAAGATTTTATAATTCGGCTAAATTAATAATGCGTTTTTTCTTTCTTTTCGCATATACCAGAGACTTATACGCGCCGCCATATGAATGTTTTACATAAGCAATAATAAGATCTGCCTTGTCTATCATCCATTCGTTACGCTTGACAATAGCATATTTGTAAGGAACACGCTCCAAAGGAGGATAGACAACAGCATCATAAAGTCTCGCATCCATTGAACATTGTAATCTCTCTTGTCGCGAAAGATCAATATAGGGCGTTACAAGGATGAGTTCACAACTAGGTATACAATTTTTCATTTTACGTGATGTGCACGCACATAGCTTGTCAAAATCACCATATCCACCACATAAAAACTGTACAGCTTCATCGCTTCTCAAACATTCGTTGATCGTCTTTTCTATTTGTGCCACCAAGTTATCAGTATTGTATAAAAAACCGTGCCCTACAAATGCAATGATCATTTTTGCCTCCTTCGTGGAATTCCACGTTTTATTATATACCACTTTCTCAAATGTGTCAATATCGTGGAATTCCACGAGACTATTTTTTTGAATATGGATATAATAATTACGGAATTCCGCAAAGAAATTCCGTAAGGAGCACACGAATGACATTAAATGATGCGATTATAACACGGATACACGAGATATGTACCGAAAAAAGCACCAACATCT
>JAZQVK010000162.1:0-1989 GCA_045631765.1 Eubacteriales bacterium | reverse complement strand
CTTTTTCACCATCAAGTAGTGGCAAATTGGCTATTATACAGCTTCTCGTAAAAGCCGCCCTGTGAAAGCAGTACCTCGTGGTTTCCCTGCTCGATCACGTTTCCATCCTTCATCACGAGGATCACGTCCGCCTCGCGAATGGTAGACAGGCGATGCGCCACGATAAAGCTGGTACGCCCCTGCATCATCAGCGCAAAGGCCTTTTGAATACGCAGCTCGGTGCGGGTGTCGATAGAGGACGTTGCCTCGTCTAAGATCAGCATAGGCGGCAAGCACAGCATGACACGGGCAATGCAAAGCAGCTGCTTTTGCCCCTGGGAAAGGCTGCCGCCATCCTCACCGATCACGGTATCATAGCCCTGCGGCAGGCGGGCGATAAAGGAATGCGCATGCGCGGCACGGGCTGCCTGCTCGATCTCCTCTATCGTAGCATCCGGCTTACCCATAGCAATATTCTCACGCACGGTGCCGTAGCGCAGCCAGGTATCCTGCAGCACCATACCGTAATTTTCACGCAGTGAGCGGCGGGTAACGGTACGAATATCTGCCCCGTCTACCGCAATGCTGCCGCCGCGCACGTCGTAAAAACGCATCAGCAGGTTGATCAGCGTTGTTTTGCCGCAGCCGGTAGGGCCTACGATGGCAATGCGCTTGCCGGCCTCGACTGCCAGGCAGAGATCGCGTATCAACGGTTTTTCGGGAACGTAGGAGAAATCAACGTGCGAAAGCGTTACCTCGCCCCGGGCGGGCGGCAAACAGGCGCAGGCGCTATCGCTTGGCTCAGTCTCTTCCTCTATCAAGGCAAGCAGACGTGCCGCACAGGCAAGCGCATTTTGCAGCTCGCTGATCACACCGGATATTTCATTAAAGGGCTTGGTATACTGGTTTGCATAGCTGAGAAAGCTGGAAAGGCCACCAACCGTCATGGTGATGCCACCGCCGGTAATGACAACCAAGGCGCCCGCCAACGCTACACCGGCATACACCACGCTATTGATAAATCTGGTGGTAGGGTTTGTCAGCGACGAAAAGAAGATCGCACGTAACGAGGTCTTGCTCAGCCTTTCGTTCGTTTGGTCGAACGCCTCAAGCGCCTCGTCCGCCATGCCAAAGGCACGCAGCAGCTTATCTGCCCCGATCACCTCGTCAACCAGCGAGGTCTGCTCTGCCCTTGCCTCAGACTGTGCGCGGAACATGGCATAGGTGCGCGAGGCGATAAAGCGCGCCATGAACAGCGAAAGCGGGGTGAGCAGCACCACTACCAGCGCGACGAGCGGCTGAATGGTGAGCATGAAGATCAGGGTGCCGAGAATGGTCAGCGCGCCGGAGAAAAAGCGGGAGAAGCCAAGCAACAGGCCGTCGGCAAACTGGTCGGCATCCGCGATCACACGGCTGACGATATCACCGTGCGGGTGAGAATCGATATAGGAGAGCGGCAGCACGCCGATGCGTGAAAAGGCCTCGTTGCGCAGATCACGCACCATGAGAAAGGTGATGCGATTGTTGATCATGCTGTAAAGCCATGTGGCCAGGGCCGAAAGCAGCGCCGAGAGGGCCACCTGCATCAGCATATCACGAATCACGGCAAAATCGACCTGCCCGGCATCAATCATCACGTCGATCGCGCGGCCAACCAGGATCGGAATATACAGCGAAAAGAAAACCGAAACAGCCGTAAGGAGCAGCGAGAGGATCAGAAGGGGCATATACCGCTTCACACGGTGCAAAACCTTGCCAAGCGTGCCACGCGGTGCTTTTTTAGCAGCCATGGTTCGTCTCCTCCTTCTTATATTGTGACTCGTAGATCTCCCGGTAGACCGGGCAAGTCTCCAGCAGCGCCTCGTGCCGGCCACAGCCAACGACCTGCCCATCATCCAGCACGAGGATCTGATCTGCCTGCATGATCGAGGAGGTGCGCTGGGTCACGATGAACACGGTGGGCTTATACGGCAACTCGCGCAAATGGCGGCGAAGCGCCGCATCGGTGGC
>JAZQVK010000161.1:0-11171 GCA_045631765.1 Eubacteriales bacterium | reverse complement strand
CTGCTCCGGCGAGGGCATGTTTCGCAAGAGCGAGGAGGCGCTGGCCGATTGGAGCGAGGAGACCGTGCGCCATTGCGCGGCACGGCAGACCGAGATTTTAGAGAATGCCGCCAAGACCGTGGCGCCGGGCGGCTATCTGCTGTATTCCACCTGCACCTTCGCCATCGAGGAAAATGAGGCGCAGGTGGCTGCCTTTTTAGAAAAGCACCCTGATTTTCATCTCTGCCCGGTGGCAGAGGAGCTTTGCCGGCATACCGCGCCCGGCATCGCACAGGGCAGGCTTGACCTGTCCTGCACGCGCCGCTTCTACCCGCACATCGCGCCGGGTGAGGGGCAATACCTGGCTCTGCTGCAAAGAGACGAGCTGGGTGAGCGTGCCGAAGCGCCTGCCTATCGTGACACAAGCGAGGCACCGCCTAAATCAGCCATGCCTGCCCTGCGCAGCTTCTTTGCCGACGCGTGGGGAGACGGCAAGGTGGCCGATGCGGTGCGTGCGCTGCGTGGCAACCTGATCCTGCCGCCGCCCGTGGCGCTGCCGCCGCATAGCGTGTTTGCCGCCGGCGTACTGGTGGGCGAGGTAAGAAAGGAACTTCTCTTTCCCCATCATCAGCTATTTTCGGCCTATGGCCGGCGCTTTGCGCGTAGCCTGTCTCTTTCGCTGGATGACAAGCGTCTATCCGACTACCTGCACGGCGAGGTGATCCCAGCCGGTGAGCTTGGCGGCGGCTATTGCGCGATCATGGTAGAGGGCTGCCCGCTTGGCGGGGGCAAGGTCTCGGGCGGGATGGCCAAAAATCTGTACCCCAAGGGGCTTCGTAACAAATAAAGGAGAAGACGTATGCAGCACGTATATATTGCCGCATGCCACGAGGCGGGCGGCATTTATCACTACACGATCAATGAAGGTGGCCTGCTGACCGAGCAAAGCGTAACCAAGCTCCCCGCACCCATGTATCTGGCACGGGAGGGTGACCGCATGTATGCCCTGCTCAGCCAGCCCTTTTCGACCACGAAGCACAGCGGCCTGCTGACCATGTATATTGATCCAAGCGGCAACCCCGTCCCGGGCGATGGCCTGTACGCCACCCGTGGCCTGTGTGCCTGCCACCTGGTGGTGCGCAACGGGATCACCCACGTGGTCAACTATCTCTCCGGCAACGTGACCCGCCTGCCGGGCGGCCAGCTTGCCACGCACGAGGGACATGGCCCCCACCCCACGCGGCAGGAATGCGCGCACACCCACTACGTGGGCTATTCGCCGGATGGCAAATACCTGCTGGTAACCGACCTGGGCATTGATGCGATCGTTCTCTACACGCCCGACCTGCGGGAATGTGGCCGCCTGTCGCTGCCGGCCGGCGCCGGCCCGCGCCACCTGGCCTTCTCGCCTGACGGCAAGCTGCTCTACTGTGCCAACGAGCTGAGCTGCTCGGTCTCGATCTTCGCCTATGACGGGCTCGCTTCTCGCCTGTTAGAGACCGTGCCGACCCTGCCACCCGATTTTGAAGGCAAAAACACCACCGCCGCTATTCGCGTGGTGGGGGACGAGCTGTTCGTTTCTGACCGCGGCTTAGATGCCATCACGGTTTTTCGGCGTGAAGGAAGCACGCTTACCCTCTCTTACCGCATCCTCTCAGGCGGTGCCTCGCCGCGTGATTTCAACGTCACGCCGGATGGCAAGCTGTTGATCTGCACCAACGAATTTTCTGATCTGGTTACCGTGTTCGCCCGTGAAAACGGCAAGTTCGAGCGGCTGGTGCAAACCATCTCTCTGCCCGGCCCGCTGTGCGTGATATTCTAAGAAAGGCGCAAGCCTTGTATATCATCTATCCGCAGGAAAATGCACGCTGGCGCGTGATGAGATACACGGCTTTGCCGTGATGATATCCAGCCCCACAGGGGCTGATGATATACCAAGCCTGCGGCTTGGATAGAAAAAAGCACTTGCTTTCGCAAGTGCTTTTTTCTGGAGCAGGTAAAGGGAGACTACTTGCTACAGTAAAAACCCATAAAATGTGATAAAACACCGGTGTTTTTTATCGATTTGATAGAAAATACCGGTGTTTTTATATTGTTTTATAAAATTTAATCAATTTTTGTGACCAATTCTGTGACCACTAAATGCTGTCAAGTACCTTCAACATCTTTGTGTTATCCTCGGGCATCATGTGGCTGTAGGTATTCAAGGTCTGCTCAATATTCTTATGGCCGAGCCGGTTGCTGACGGCAACGATGGAAATGCCGTTTGAAATGAGCAACGAGGCGCATGAATGGCGCAGATCGTGAATGCGTATCCTTTTGACTCCCGCGGCTTTGCAAGTGTTTTCAAAATACCGGCCCATGTTAGTCATAGGGATGGGGCGTTCACCGCCAAAAACGAAAGCTGTATTTTCAAAGTTTTCTTTTTGCCAGGCTTGGTAGTCTTTTAGGATCCCGATTGTTTTGGTCCCGATGTCTACAGTTCGATTGCTGTTTTTGTTTTTGGTGGTGGTGATCGCCCATCCGACATTCTTTACCTTCTTTGTGATGTTTTTATATATGCGGATGGTGCCGGCTTCAAGGTCGATGTCTTCCCATGATAAAGCCAAAGCTTCACCTTTTCGGCAGCCGGTGACGTAGAGCAGATAGAAATACACCTGGTACATTTTGTTGTCACAAGCTTGATAAAAGGCGTTAAACTCGTCTTTTGTCCAATACAGCATTTCCGGCACGGCTTTTACGTTTCGGAACGGCTCAACCTTGTGCATGATATTGGGGATGTCCAGGTACCTATCGGCATATTTGTAAACCGAGGTTATCATGCTTCGTAGACCGTTTTTGTAATTGTAGCTGTATTCTTCAAGCCCTTGCTGCCAAGTGAGGATGTCTAACGGTGTCACGTCTTTGATCGCTTTATCTTCAAAAAACGGATAAACGTGCTTCTGAAATTTTAGTTCCAGATCGTAAAGTGTCCCGGGCTTGATGCGTGTGGAAGCATATTGTATATATTGATCTACGACCTCGTTGAAATATAACGGTTCATTAGCGTCTTTTTTTATAGGCTTGGTGGTGATGTATTCCGCATAGGCTTGCTGGGCTTCTCTTTTTGTTTTGAACCCGGAAAGCCTTATTTGTTTTTCTTCTCCGTTTTGAATGGCTCGGAAGCGCACAGTCCAAAGCTTTGAATTGTTTCTTTGTTCGTAGCTCGGCATAATTTTGACACCTTAATAGTAACTAAACACTTCGCATTTTACATATCCTGCAGTTAGGATTTCTTCGGCGTTCATATAGTATTCAATCTGGTTGTTTTTATTGGGTTTGCAATTTTCTATTGCTATAAGATGATAACCAATTCGGCCATCAAGGATCCATGCCGGAGGATCGTCAAAGATACTTATAGCTACAATAATGTATCTATATTCGGTTTTACATTCAACATCTACGATTATTTTTGTTGGATCATCACTTTCAATGATTTTTACTGCTGGGGGGTCTTTTGTTACTGCTGACCAAAAATTTACTCGCCCGCCGTTGTCGTTTTTGTCGTATCGTTTGCCTATATATAAGCAAAGCCATATAACACTTGAAATGATGATTACAAAAAGAACAATTGCTATGATGCCTTTAAGAGTATCTTTTTTTATAATAATCACATCAGAGTTGCTTTTTTGAGGGTCTTTGTTTTCGTTCATTTTTTGACTCCTTATGTGTAATAAATGGTAAAAACGAAGATCTTTTCTGCGTAGCAAATGTAAAAGGTTATTTTACATTTGTAGGGACTGCTTTGTTATCTTTGAGTGTTTGTACAATGTCTTCTTCGATTGTTGTGTTTTCAATGCCTATGAGTGTATTTATGGCATTTTGTTTATCGGGACCGAGTGTGCGATATTTTTTTAGCAATAATAATTCTTTTTGATTTAAACCAGCGCTTTCATCAGGGCTGGTTTTTTGTTTTTCTATATTTAACAAGTAGTCTGCAGATAAATTTAGAACAGAACATAGTTTACTAAGTAACTCTAAGCTTGGCTCGCGTCTGCCTTGTTCGTACATGCCAATTGCGCTGGCAGAAATTCCAATTTTTTTTGCAAGATCTGTTTGGTTCATATTTAATATTTCACGTGCAATTTTCATTTTTTCCCCAAATCCATTAATCATGTCTTTTTCCTCCTGTGTTTTTTATTATTGTACTACACATTTTGTGCGTTTTCAACAAAAACAACAAAATGTGTGAAAACTCTTGACATCACACAATATGTGTGTTATAATGTGAAAAAAGCACACGGAATGTGTAGAGGGGGGTGAAAAAATGCGCCTTTGGCTAAAGCAATTGCGTTTGAATAAGGGTTTGACCGTTAATGAAACGGCTGTTATGTCTGAAATTTCTCGAAGTTATTATGAAAAAATTGAATTAGGTAAAAGAAACGTACCCGTTTTGACTGCAAAAAAAATTGCTCTTGTGCTCGGTTTTGATTGGCAAAAATTTTTTGAGGAGGTGAAATAATGGGAAAAGCGTTTTTATGCGCACAAGACATAGCGGAACGCTATGCATGCGGAGTCTGTAGAGCGTATTCAATCATTCGTGCCATCCGCGATTTTAATGATGGCGGTGCTTTGCCGATTGGCAAGGTTTTGCTTTCGGAGGTCGAATACTGGGAACAAAATCGAGGAGGTAGAAAGGAGCCCAACAATGAAAACAATACTAATGTCTATCCGCAAGGAGCACGTTGACGATATCAAGGCTGGCCGCAAAAGGTCGGAACTACGCTTGCGGGCTCCGGCACAAAAACCGCCTTATCGTGTCATTGTATACGAACCTAAGGTTGGCGGCGGCAGCGGCAAGGTAGTGCTTGAATTTGTTTGCCATCTCGAGCACTTGCATTATAATGCCGGGCATTCTGCGCTTGATGTTATGCGTAGAGCTCGCGTATCTTATCCTTTTTTGCGTAATTATACGCATTGGTTCACAAAAAGTTTTACTGAAATGTTTATAGGCGATCTCGTTGTATATGATCAGCCGCGCGAGCTTTCGGAATACGGCGTAAAACGCGCCCCGCAATCCTGGATGTATCTAAAGGAGGGTGACCATGCAAATTGACTACAAAACCTTTGTAAATGACTTACAGCAGAAAGCGGTATGCGCTGCTCGCACTTGCATTGATAAAGCAGATCGGCCAGGCTATGAAGACCACCAGGGGTATACCGACGCCTTGGTGTCAATTCCTTCGTTGATCCGTTATTTCTTTTGTAAAGATCGCACAACGTTCGATTTTGAGCTTGTTGCTGCATATCTCAAAGACAAGGCGAATGCAAGCGTGTTCCTGGCATGCGAATATAGATACCCCTGGGATCAGCATTTAGAATTTGCTCGCGCACGCGGCTATCTCGCAGCGCTACGCTTGCTCAATGAGCACGCCGCACGAACGATACACGCGGTACCAATGAGTGAGCTGTTGGCACAGAAGGAGGTAAAAGTGGTATGGCATCTATCATAACCCTCCCCCACGAAACGGATCCCGACGTGCTCGATCGCGTTACCAAGCTGCTGACCGGGCAGCGCGATGAGATCTTAAAGACCAGGCCGGATTTTATGACCTCGCAGATCGCCGGCCCGGTCACCGAGCTTTTGCTGGCGTTCTGCAAAGAGAACCAGCGCTTTGCTGAGAAGATCCTCGCCGACGAGAAAAAGACCCTCAAGCTGTGCTTCACAGCTGCCCTGGTAGACGTAAAGAAGGACAGCTCGGATGATGCCGTGTATACCCGCGCCGTGCAATATTGGTACCCTGGATGTGCGATCAAGCATGAGCGCAAGCTCGTGCTGGAGCCTGAAAAAGAAAAAATATCCGCGCCGGGAGCGATCTCCTGGCTGGACTTTGTGTGAGGTGCGCCATGCTAATCGTAAAAGGATTTAACAAGGATCTGACCTGCAGAGGTTATCAGTTCAAGGAAGGTCTTAACGTGACCGATCGCGCCAAGTGTGCCGCCTGTGGCTTTCACGGCGCGGAAAACCCGCTGGATTGCTTCAGCTATTACCCGGATATGAATAATTCCGTGTATTATCTTTGCCAAGCCTCCGGCGATCTGCACGAGGATAGTAAGGATAGCAAGGTGACCTGCACTGAGCTTACCCTGCTGGAAAAGTTAATCCTACAGCGTTTTGTATATTTGGCCCTGGAGTACATCAAAAAACACCCCAAACGCCCCTTGCACGGTCGCATTTGTCAAGGTCGCGGCACGGCCGACCATAACCATTTTGTAATCGTCTACGGTAAGGATCCTTTCGCTGCTGGCAACGTGGGCGACTTGCTCGGCTACGTTGTCAAGCGCAAGAATGGTGTAATAAATCTTTACCTTCGCCGTGTGGATGGCGAGAATTATCGACCTGGTGTATTCTACAACTGGTTTGGAGACGAGGAGGCCCTGACATGATGGATTTACCTATTGTCTTGTCCGACGAGCTGCGTGAGCGCGGCGAACGCAATTATTTTCAGCATTATATCTTCTACGAGCATCCCCGCAAGAACTACAAAGAAGGCGTCTGCTCCTGCTGCGGCAATCGCGTATACGTGCGCCATTGTCCGGATGGCTACCCGAACGGTATCGAGTTTTACGGCGACAGTGATCTGTGGTACGCCCGGCATGGTACCAAGGGCGAGTGCCCGCGTTGCGGTGTGAAAGTGACCTATAAGGCTTCCGGCATTGCCAAGAGTTGCTACAACCTGGAAGAGACCAGCAATCTGGTATTTTTCCTGCCGTCTGAGGACGGCAAGACCGTGTATGCGGATTGCTATACCGTCCTGGCCAGACCGCATACCTCCGGTCGCACGGTCTTCCATTGGTACCCCAAAGCACGCTATAAATATGCACTCGGCGAGTGCTATGCTGAGATCTGTCCCTACATGCTGTATAACAATTTTGGCCGCTACGGCGAGCTGATGCGCACCTGCGGCTGGAAGGAGATCGGCACGGTTCGCTTCTCGGGAGACAAGCCCTATGAGCCCTGGCAGGGCTATATGTATAACCCAGCCGGCTACTGGCTCGTCAACATGGAGGCCTTGGATAACACCTTTCTGAAGTATGCTTATCTCGATCGGTTCTTGGGTGTCAGCCACCGGAACCAGGCAACGCACCTGCACGCTATGAAATATCTATGGTGGTATTGTCATTACCCTTCGTTGGAGATCTCCATAAAAACCGGCGTGCATGATCCCATTCAAAACGCCGTCTATAACGGCACCAAGAGTCATGCAGACGTAAACCTGAAGGCCACCCGCCCTTGGGAGTTCTTCCGGCTTTCCAAGCTGGATTTCAACTTGTGGGTAAAGGTCAAGAAGGATCGCTACGGTTTGCTGCAGCTGATGCATAAGCGCAAGATCACCGGCCAAAAGCCGGTGGAGCAGCTGATAGATCTTCACCGTCAATGCGCGTATAGTAGCAGCGATACAGATCGTGTCCTGGAGCTTGCGAATGATCTGCAGTTCCCTATCAAGGATTGGCTGAAGTACATGCGCAAACAGACCAAGGATGCCGGCTATTGGCTCGATTACGTAGGCATGGCTAAAAAGGCCGGGATCCTGCAGACGGTCAACCTGTTCCCGAAGGATCTTGTGAGATCTCACGATGCCCTGGCAACGCAGCTGAACAGGCTTTATTTGCAAAAGAAGGTAGAAGACCAGGCGGCCTTTATCGAGCGCCTGCGCAAGCGTTATCCCGGCGTGAAGAAGGTCTATGACCGTATCCGCGATAAATTCGCCTATCAAAACGATGACTACGCGATCCTGGTGCCTCACAGCATCAAGGAACTTATCGCCGAGGGCGTATACCTCGATCATTGCCTTGCAGACCAGGAGCGCTATTTTGAGCGTATCGTGACCAAGGAAAGCTTTGTGTTCTTCCTGCGGCGCACGTGCAGCATCGAAGACGCTTGGTATACCCTGGAGGTAGAGCCGGACGGTACGATCCGGCAAAAGCGCACCTTCGGCCACGATCAGCTGCCCGACCTGGATGCGGCCAAGCCCTTCCTGAAGGAGTGGCAGGCGGTTGTGGCTAAGCGGCTGGAACAGGTAGACCTTGCCCTGGCAGCGACTGCCCGGCAGAAGCGTATCGAAAATTACGCAGAGCTTCGTAAAAACAAAAAACGCATCCGGGGCGGCGCTCTGCTGGCCGATGTCCTGGAAGCGGATCTACAAGAAAATTTGGAGGTTAGAGTAGGATGAGCGAACAGGCATTGCAAACGATCTCCCGGGATATCGAGACGGTTACTTTTGAAATCATTTTTTATAAAAACACGGTAGCTCAAAGTGCCCTTGAGATTGGAAAACGCCTTATAGAGGCAAAGGAGATCTTACCCCATGGAGAATGGGGGAGATGGCTTTCTGAAAAAGTAGATTTTTCACAGCGTACAGCAAACGATTTGATGCGTGTGTATAAGGAATTTTCAAATTCGCACACGTGTGCGAATTTGACCTTTTCGCAAATGCGCGGATTGTTAGCGTTACCCCCAGAGGACCGTGAAGAATTTGTTCAAGAAAATGATGTAGCAAATATGAGTTCTCGTGAACTTCAGCAAGCGATCAAAGATTGCGAGCAGATGCAAAAGGAACGCGACGAGGCCCGCGCTGATGCCGAGAATGCCCGCAAAGAGCTGTTTGACGGTCGACAGACCATAGAGGACGCCAAGGCCCTTATAGACGAAGCCAACGCCCTCAAAGAGTCCTCTATAGAGAAAGTTAATGAAGCAAGAGAGGCAGCCAAGGCCGCCGAGGAGCGCGCTCAGGCGAGCGAGCTGCAGGCGGCAAAGGCGGCGGCCGATGCAAAGGCAGAGGCCAAGGCAAAGCAACAAAAGGCCATTGATGCAGCGGTAAAGAAAGCGCTCAAGGAGCAGAAGGAAGCACTTGAAACAACGGAGAAAGCGCTGACGGAGGCGAAGGAGCAGCTTGCTGAGCTGGAAAAGAAGGCCGGGGAGGCAGAAGCGCAAGCCGATGCTGCCGCCGCCAAGGCACGCGAGGAGACCCAGCAGCAGGCCGAGGAGGAGCGCAAGGCCCTGCAAATGAGGATCACCGGCCTGGAGCGAAAGCTGAAGACTGCCGGCGATCCAAAGGTACAAAAATTCGGTGTGTACTTTGAACAGCTGCAGACTACGTTTGCCGCTGTCTTTGAGATCGTGAGCACGATCGAGGATCCTGATCTCGCCGAGCGCTTCAAGTATGCACTTTGTGAGCTTCTGCGAAAAATCGAAAGCGACCTTGGAGGTGATGAAGCATCATGACCTCGCAAACAAAATGCTCTATCTGCGGCCAAAATACGCGCTACGGCTACCGTGCCCCTCCGGGCACCTGCGTTGTATGTAACGACTGTGCCGCGGCGCTGGAGTGCGAAGAATGCGGCACCTCAGAGGGCCTGCGTTACCGCGAATTTTGCGGCCACGTACTGTGTAATACGTGTGCCGAAAAAGCCCGAAAGGAACAAATACATTTGACCACAAAAGGAGGAACAAAACATGGGAATAGCAACCTGGTGCGACGTCTGCCTGAGGGTGACGAACCAACCGCTGACGAAACATCTGATACCATTGGACAAACCGCTTCTATTTTACAGCAAGGACTCGCAAGCACAAAAAGCAGAAAAAATGCTGTGCCCGGAGTGCAGCCGGTTTATGGACGCCGCCATTATGGCCGCCCAACATTGGGCGCATGGGCTCCTTGTATCATGGCGGCGCACAGAGCTGCCCGACGTGCGCGTAACGGAAAGTCTGCTGCCCGGTGAGGATGATGGCGACTGGGCCTACCTCATCCCCCTTGACAAGATCATGAGCGATAAGCTCGATGAAATTAAGGTCGTTTGGCCGGAATATCCCTATGAGCGAATGACCTTGATCGAAAACGTAAAAAGAAAAATGCAGGAGGAAAATGAAAATGATGGAGACAATACTTGACCTTTTGAAATACGGCATCTTGGGCTTTCTGATCGGCGTCCTGATCGTTGTGGTTGTGCGAATGGCCGCCGAGGAGTGGCACAAGGTGGCGATCGTGTACAGGACGAGAGACCAGAGGTGGTGTAATAAAAAGCCCGGCAAATATTTTACTTATCACCGTTTTAATGAACTGCCTACGATAGAAGAGATCTTGGATTATAAGATCCTGCCCAGCGGCATCATACTTATAACGCATGTGGACGGTGTCAAGCAAGAGATCTCCGCCGGCACGCAATGGGAGTGCCATACCGTACCGATCGGGATGGATGATGATTATGATGACGAATGACGAAGTATATAACGAGTTCTGTGCTAAGCGCTGCAAGTACATGAACCCGCCAACGTTAGATCTGCTTGATCTGTGTGCCGAGTGTCCGATCTCGCGCATGGTGGCCACGCCGCCCTGGTATGGCTACCCGGATTACACCCCGCCGGTGGGCACCACGTGCCTGCTGGCGAACCTTGACGGCGGCAAGCTCCGCTACACGGTCGGTATCTTCCGGGAAACGAAACAAAAGAAAATGGCCTTCACGCTGCCATCCCTGGCCACGACCACGGTCTACCCTAACGGCTGGCAGCCCATCGAGGCCCCGCGCTACTTCCTGCAGAACAAAACGAGAAGGCAAGAAAGAGAGGACGAGTCATGAAAGAACGAAATACCGCTGTAGTCGATTTTGACCGCGCCCTGGGCAAGAAAATCCGCGAATGCCGGATATCCTTCGGATATTCCCAGGAGCAAGTTGTAGCGCAGCTGCAGCTTGCGGGAGTGGATATGTGCCGTGAGATCTATTCGCGGCTTGAAAGAGGCCTTCGCCCTCTTTACCCCCTGGAGCTCCTGCTCCTCTCCGGCATCCTCGACATAGACCTTTCCGTCCTCGCTATCCCCGGCCGCTCCAGGCCGGCACCGGCTTAACCTTCTCGTAGTCCGGCTGTGGTAAATCTTCGATTTTCCACAGACTGGGAGCGGTGGGAAGGGTGGTAAACTCCGTTCCCACGCAAGGAGTTTTCCACGCTTTCCACCGCCGCACTACGCCGTAGGCGACCTACCGCGCCCTAAAGCTCCGGTGAAGCCGGCAAAGCCCGGAACGAGCATTCCCCGGATCAGTCAGGGGCGGGCGGGCATAAGCGGGCCAGCGGCCCGCCCGCCCCCGGCTGATCCTCGTTTCCCCACCCCCGCGCACCGGGCGGCGCGCCGCGCCCCGAAGTTCGGAGCTCCGCGGGG
>JAZQVK010000160.1:0-16115 GCA_045631765.1 Eubacteriales bacterium | reverse complement strand
GGGCTTGGTCATTTGACCAAGCCCGCTTCCTTCTTTTTACAGCGTTACAAAGCCCAGCTTGCGCTTCACCTTCGAGAGGGTCTTACGCGCGATGTAGGAGGCCGCCTCGGCGCCCTCGCGCATCACCGTTTCAAGATATGCCTTGTCGGCGATCAGGCGCGCGTACTCCTCGCGCACCGGGGCCAGCGCATCGGCACACGCCTCGCCCACCGCCAGCTTAAAGTCGCCGTAGCCGCGGCCGGCGAACTCGGCTTCGATCTCCTCGTTCGTTTTGCCGGTAAAGCAGCGGTAGATCGACATCAGGTTGTTGATGCCGTCCTTGCCCTCGCCCGCACGCACCTCGCAGCCGGAATCGGTCACCGCGCGCTTGAACTTGCGCAGAATATCGTCCTTGCTATCCAAAATATAGACCACGGCGTTCTGGTTCGGGTCGGATTTCGACATCTTCGAGGTCGGCTCGGCAAGCGACATGATCTTCATGCCGGTCGGCGGAATGTAGCCCTCGGGCACCACGAAGGTATCGCTATACAGGCCGTTAAAGCGGCCGGCGATATCGCGCGCCAGCTCTAAGTGCTGCTTCTGATCTACGCCCACCGGCACCAGCTCGGTCTGATACAGAAGAATATCAGCCGCCATCAGCGAGGGGTAGGTAAAGAGGCCGGCGTTGATATTGTCGGCATTCTTCTGGCTCTTATCCTTAAATTGCGTCATGCGCGAAAGCTCACCAAACATGGTAAAGCAGTCAAGGATCCAGCCCAGCTCGGCATGCGCCGGCACGTGCGACTGCACGAACAGCGTGTTCTTCTTCGGGTCAAGTCCTGCGGCGATATACAGCGCCAGCGTCTCGTAGGTGCGGCGGCGCAGATCGGCCGGCACCTGCCGCACGGTGATGGCGTGCAGGTCTACTACGCAGTACAGGCAATGGTATTCCTCAGAAAAGGCGCTGAAATTCTTAATGGCGCCCAGATAGTTGCCAATGGTCAGATTGCCGGAGGGCTGAACGCCGGAAAAGACCACCTTTTTATCTTGAAACATCTCAAAAAGCTCCTTCCGCTCGTAGCGGTGAAAATTCTTACTATATATTTTACCTCTTTTAAGTGGCCCCTGTCAAGCCCCCCGCGAATTTTACGGGAAATTTGCGAAAAAAATAACAAAAACCATAAAAAGCCCTTGTCTTTTTTGAAAGCTTGTGCTATAATGTAGGGTGGTAGATTGAAGAAAACATCTACATACTCGCTATAAAAATAATTTATATAAAAACGGAGGAAAAAAAGAATGGAAAGAAGAAAAATTTCCATGGATGGTAACACCGCTGCGGCGCACGTCTCTTATGCGTTCACCGAAGTAGCTGCCATCTACCCGATCACCCCGTCCAGCCCGATGGCTGAGGTTACCGACACCTGGTCGGCATCCAACAAGAACATCTTTGGCGAGCCGGCGAAGAACATCTTCGGCGACAACGTAAAGGTTGTTGAGATGCAGTCTGAGGCCGGTGCCGCCGGTGCCGTTCACGGCTCCCTTGCCGCCGGTGCGCTGACGACCACCTACACCGCATCGCAGGGTCTTCTTCTGATGATCCCCAACATGTACAAGATCGCCGGTGAATTGCTGCCCTGCGTGATCCACGTATCTGCGCGCTGCGTTGCTTCCCACGCACTGAACATCTTTGGTGATCACTCCGACGTATATGCCTGCCGCCAGACCGGCTTTGCCATGATGGCAGAGACCAACGCGCAGGAGATCATGGATCTGGGTGCCGTTGCACACCTGGCCACCATCAAGGGCCGCGTTCCGGTTCTGAACTTCTTTGACGGCTTCCGTACCTCGCACGAGATCCAGAAGATCGAGGCTTGGGAGACCGCTGACCTGGCCGAGATGGTAGATATGGATGCTGTTGAAGCATTCCGTGCCCGTTCCATCAACCCCGAGCATCCCGTTCTTCGCGGCTCTGCCGAGAACGGCGATATCTTCTTCCAGCACAGAGAGTCCTGCAACAAGTTCTACGATGCCTTCCCGGCGATCGTAGAGGAGTACATGGACAAGGTTAACGCCAAGCTGGGTACCGACTATAAGCTGTTCAACTACTACGGCGCACCGGATGCTGATCGCGTGCTCGTAGCCATGGGCTCTGTCTGCGACGCAGCAGAGGAGGTCGTTGACTACCTGAATGCCAACGGCGAGAAGGTTGGTCTGGTAAAGGTTCGCCTGTACCGCCCCTTCGTTGCTGAGAAGCTTTCCGAGGCAATTCCCGCAACCGTTAAGAGCATCGCCGTTCTGGATAGAACCAAGGAGCCCGGCGCTCTTGGCGAGCCGCTCTACCTCGACGTTGTGACCGCACTGGCTCGCACCGGCAGAAGCATTCCGGTATACGGTGGCCGTTACGGTCTTGGCTCTAAGGACGTGACTCCTGCCAGCCTGTTCGCTACCTACGCAAACCTGAACGCCGCACAGCCGAAGCAGGGCTTCACCATCGGCATCGTTGACGATGTGACCGGTCTCTCCCTGTCTGAGACCAAGGCTCCCGACGTTGTTCCGGCCGGCACCATCTCCTGCAAGTTCTGGGGTCTGGGTGGCGACGGCACCGTTGGTGCTAACAAGAACTCCATCAAGATCATCGGTGACTACACCGACAAGTATATCCAGGCTTACTTCCAGTATGACTCCAAGAAGACCGGTGGCGTTACCATTTCCCACCTGCGCTTCGGCGATCATAAGATCAAGTCTACCTACTACATCACCCAGGCTGACTTCGTTGCTTGTCACAACCCCTCTTATATGCTCAAGGGCTATAAGATCGTCAACGACGTAAAGCCGGGCGGTACCTTCCTGCTCAACTGCCAGTGGAGCGACGAGGAGCTGGATGCTCACCTCTCCGCTGAGACCAAGCAGTACATTGCTCAGAACAACATCAAGTTCTATACCGTAAACGCCATTGATAAGGCCATCGAGATCGGTATGGGCAAGCGTACCAACACCATTCTGCAATCCGCCTTCTTTGCTCTTGCCAAGATCATGCCGATCGAAGAGGCTGTTGAGCACATGAAGTACATGGCTAAGAAGTCCTACCTGAAGAAGGGCGAGGCCGTTGTAGAAATGAACTACAAGGCAATCGACGCCGGTGTTGACGCACTGCACGAGGTAAAGGTTCCCGCCGCTTGGGCGAATGCCGCTGCCGAGGCCGCTGTTGAGACCGTTGCCGGTAACCGCGCTGAGCTGGTTGCCTTCGTTAAGGACATCGTGCTGCCGGTCAATAAGATGCAGGGTGACTCTCTGCCGGTATCTGCCTTTGAGAAGTATGCAGACGGTACCTTCCCGCAGGGCTCTGCCGCTTACGAGAAGCGCGGCGTAGCCGTTGAGGTTCCCACCTGGATGCCCGAAAACTGTATCCAGTGTAACAACTGTGCTTACGTTTGCCCGCACGCTACCATCCGCCCCTACGCCCTGACCGAGGAGGAGGCAGCCAACGCTCCCGCAGACACCAAGTACACCGCAAAGCCGGTTCTCAAGACCAACTACAAGTTCACCATGGCCATCAGCCCGCTGGACTGCATGGGCTGTACGCTTTGCGTAAAGGCTTGCCCGATCAATGCCAAGGCACAGAAGGACGGTACCGACAAGTTCGCCCTGAAGATGGTTCCTCAGGCAGGCGAGCTGGCTCAGCAGGCATCCTTCGATTACTGTGTTGATAACGTATCCGAGAAGCCCGAGCTGATCAACGAGACCGTAAAGGGCAGCCAGTTCAAGCAGCCGCTGCTTGAATTCTCCGGCTCCTGCGCAGGCTGTGCAGAGACCTCTTACGCACGTCTGATCACCCAGCTCTTCGGTGAGAGAATGTATATCTCCAACGCGACCGGCTGTTCCTCTATCTGGGGCGGCTCCGCACCTGCTACGCCTTACACCGTAAACCGCGAGTCCGGCCGTGGTCCCGCATGGGCTAACTCCCTGTTCGAGGATAACGCTGAGCACGGTCTCGGCATGGCCGTTGGCCAGAAGGCGATCCGCGCCCGTCTGATCGCCAAGGTTGAAGAGATGATGGCCTCCGAGAAGGCATCTGACGAGTTCAAGGCTGCCGCTCAGGCATACCTGGACACCAAGGATGACGGCAAGAAGAATACCGCTGCAACCAAGGCCCTCATCGTAGAGCTCGAGAAGGCTGCCGCTGCCGGCTGCCCCGTAGCTCCCGCGATCCTGGCTGAGAAGGATTACCTGAACAAGAAGTCCGTTTGGATCTTCGGTGGCGACGGTTGGGCATACGATATCGGCTTCGGCGGTCTTGACCACGTCATCGCCTCCGGCGAGGACGTAAACATCATGGTATTCGATACCGAGGTTTACTCCAACACCGGCGGTCAGGCATCCAAGGCCTCGAACGTTGGTCAGGTTGCTCAGTTTGCTGCTGCCGGTAAGGGCATCGGCAAGAAGGATCTGGCTGCCATCGCCATGTCCTACGGCTACGTATACGTAGCACAGATCGCCATGGGTGCTGACCCGAACCAGACCATGAAGGCGCTGGCAGAGGCTGAGGCATACCCGGGCCCGTCCATCATCATCGGCTACGCACCCTGCGAAATGCACGGTGTAAAGGGCGGTATGGCCAACTGCCAGAACGAAATGAAGCGTGCCGTTGAGGCAGGCTACTGGCAGATGTTCCGCTACAACCCGACTCTCAAGGCTGAGGGCAAGAACCCCTTCATCCTGGATAGCAAGGAGCCGACCGGTGACTACCAGGCATTCCTGACCAGTGAGGTTCGTTACGCTCGTCTGGCACAGTCCTTCCCGGAGAGAGCAAAGGAGCTCTTTGCAAAGTCTGAGGAGAACGCCAAGAAGAAGTACGAAAAGCTGGCTGACCTGGCGAAATAATCGCAAAAAGCATCACAAAAGGAGCATGAGCAAATTTGCTCATGCTCCTTTTCACACGTCTTGCCCAGCAAGGTATAGTGTGTTATACTTTTATTTTTCGGGCGGTAATGAGTGAAGTTTTCGCTATCGCGAAAGTGAAGTTGCTTTGCAGTGAAGTTTGTGCTGCGCACAAGTGAAGTTAAGTTTGCCCACTTTGCCGTAGGCAAAACTTCACTATCCGCAGGATAACTTCACTTACGAAGTAAACTTCACTTGCCCCTTAGGGCAAACTTAGTTGGGCGACCTGCTTTATCGCAGGTCGCCCATGGTGGGCGCTTTTTTTCGGCGGTGGTGTGGTTTTCATACAGTATCTTAAAAATGTGGTAGACAAAAGCAAAAATCTATGCTATACTTATAAAAACCCCTTACATGAAAAAGGAGACTTCTTATGAAACGTGTACTGGCTCTGCTCCTGCTTGTATGCACGGTGCTGCCGCTTTGTGCCTGCCCGGCACAGACCAACCCCGGCAAAACGGATGGCCCCGGCTCCACCGGCTCTGAGACCGTGTGGCAGGATAGCCTCGGCGAAAAGGACTTTGGCGGCGGTGAGGTCGCCGTTTCGGTCATGGATCTGTATGAATACGAGCTGTTTGGCGAAGAGGATTCTGAGGATACGCTCGACCAGCTTCTCTTCCAGCGCAATGCCGCCCTGCGTGACCGCTTTAACGTAGAGCTGGTCTCGGTCCCCTCGCAGACCACCAGCGTGACCGACCAGGTATCGCACTATAATGACGTGCAGCGGGCGCTTTCGTGCAACGAGGCCGATTTTGACGTGATCGCCATGTTCGCTTACCAATCCGGCAAGCTGATCACCTCCGGCTACTATCTTGATTGGCGCAGCGAGGTGCCCTACTGTGGTGATAGCATCAAGGCCGGCAACGCCTGGTGGCCCAAGGGCATCAATGATGACTGTACCGTTTGCAGCCACCAGTACGTGGCCGTTTCGGATATCAGCATCACCGCCATTGAAATGGCGTGGTCGATCGTCTTTAATAAGGAAATGGTGACCGACTACAATATCGCCCGTAACATCGGCGGCTATGATACCATGTACGAAGTGGTAGACGATGGCGCCTGGACCTTAGAGGTCATGAACACCGCCTTAAAGGATCGTTACGTTGACCAGGGTGCTGAGGGCGCGGATAACGAGGACGTTTACGGCATGCTTATCCAAGGCAGCACCGGCATTGATGCCTTTGCCTTTTCCTTTGGCTATCACTATGTTGTCAACGATACCGTCAACATGCCCGAGCTGTGGACGGTGAGCCTGAGTGCGATCAACGCGATCGAGGATCTTCGCTCCTTTACCCGCTCGCGCGGCTGCTACTATACCTACGGCAAGGCCATGTACGATGCCGATATCATGTCCTTCTTTGCCGAGGGGCACGCCATGTTCGCCACCATGCCGCTTGAGTATCTGAAAAACGATATCATCCACGAGATGGAGGATCCCTACGGCGTGCTGCCGTACCCCAAGTTGAACACCACGCAAAAGACGTACCTCTCCGGCACGGTAGACCATTACTCGGTGCTTTCCATCCCCTTTACCAACTTCGATCTGGATATGACCGGTGCCGTGGTCGAGGCCCTTTCGGCCTATAACAACCTCAACGTCAACGATCGCTACTATGAAGCCATCGTGACGCACAAGAATACCAGAGATCCCGATTCGGTACGCATGATCGACATCATCATGGATGGCCGTGTGTACGATATTACCACCTATCATTATAACGAGCTGAAGGTCTCTAAGGAGACAGAGGGCTCGCTGGGTCTCTTCTTCCGTTATACGGTCAAGAATAATACAGCCGATATCAGCGCCTACTGGCAGTCCTGCCAGGAGTTCCTGCCTGATGACCTCAATGACCTCATCGAAGACTACGAGGGCATTGCCTCCGGCAGCTTCTAAGCGCTACAAAAGGGCCGAGACCAAATCTCTCGGCCCTTTTCGTATGCCACCGTAGGGAACGACCGGACCGCAGATTTTTGCCATTTTTCTTCCATTTTTGTCAAAAAAACGCAAGAATGTGACAATCAATCTTAAAAATGTGATAGACAAAGCGCGGGAAGTGTGCTATACTTGTTTTGCAATCCCTGCTCGCCCCGGCGGGCAAAAAGGAGAGAAAAAAGACAGAGAATTAGGAGCGTACTCTAAAGGACAGTTTTACAAGAATACGGTATATCTCAAAACAGGTATGCCGTATTTTTGTATTTGTGGATACAAATGCAGTGCTTGTCAGGAAAATTGACAAGTTATAGATGAACATAAAAAAGGATCCCTTGTGTAAAGGGAGCTGCCGCCGAAGGCGGCTGAGGGATTGCTATTTCTTTGATTTTTTGTTTTTTGGATCAAACTCAGAAAAACAAAGCAAAAAGTAGTCGCACTCATCGCAACAACATTCAAAGCCTTGTTCGCCGTTACCAAGGCAAACGGCAGGCTCTTTGGGTGTGAGTTCTACACCGGTAATATCTACTACCCTTCTTGGTTTATCGTCCATATGTTCCTCCTCGGCACATAAAAAGGTGCGCTCCATGTAAGGAACGCACCGAAAAAGTGTTCCTCCATTGTTGTCACACAATCTCTCGCCAGTATTAGTGGGTATGAGGAAAAAAGGAAACACCTTTTACCAAGGGTAGTTTCCCACCAATACAAAAAAATATTAGATTGTGTGACGAGTATATTCTACCATGTTTCTATCTATTTGTCAATAAAACTTGAGAGAATGATAAAAATATGATGGCTTTGTGTCTTTAATCAAGTCAGTGGTTGCAAAGAAAAAAGGACAGAGAATGTAAAATTCTCTGCCTTTTTTCTTACAGAATGACCTCGCCCGCGTAGCGCACGGTCTCCATCGCGTCCTTGGCGTAGCGGTCAGCGCCGATCGCCTCGGCATACTCGCGGTTGAGAACCGCGCCGCCTACCACCGTTTTGCACCAGGGTGCCTGCTCGCGCAGCAGGCGAATGGTCTCCTCCATCGCCGGCACGGTTGTGGTCATCAGCGCGCTCAGCGCGGCTAGCGGCGCGTGCCGCGAAACGACCTCCTCCACTACGCGCTCGCAGGGCACGTCCTTGCCCAGGTCGATCACCTCGTAGCCGTAGTTTTCAAGCAGCAGGCGCACGATGTTCTTGCCAATATCGTGCACGTCGCCCTGCACGGTGGCCAGCACGATCGGCCCACGGCCGCTGCCTGCGGTGCTATCCGCCGCCAGCGCCGCCTTAATGCAGGCAAAGGCGCCCTTGGCCGCCTCGGCCGCCATCAGCAGCCCCGGCAAAAAGATCTTGTTTTGCTCAAACCCGCGGCCAACCGCATCCAGGGCGGGTATCACCTCGCGGTTGATAATCTCTAAGGGCGCCTCGGTCTTCAGCAGCGCCTCGGTCAGCGAAACGGCCTGCTCACGCAGCCCGCGCGTAATGGCGCGGTGCAGCTCGCTGCCCTCCTCGCTTGCTGCCGCGCCCGGGGTGGCCGGTGCCGTAGCCGTTGCCGCAGCCGCCGCCGGCATGAGCGCCGGCACGTGCGCGATGTAATCGGCACAGTTCTCATCCTGCTCACGCAGCGCGCGGTAGGCGTAGTATACCCGCATCATCTCGGCCGAGTGCGGGTTCAGAATGGCCGCAGAAAGCCCGTTTTCCAGCGCCATGGCAAAGAAGGTGCTGTTCAGCGCCTCTCGTGCCGGCAGGCCAAAGGATACGTTGGAAACACCCAGCGAGGTGTGGCAGCCAAGCTCCTCGCGGATACGGCGCAGAGAGGCCAGCGTGACCCCCGCCGCCTGTGGGTCGGCGCTGACGGTCATGGTCAGCGTGTCAAAAATAATATCCTTTTTCGCAATGCCGTAGCTCTCGGCCACCGAGAGAATACGCTTGGCGATCGTCACGCGCCCCTCTGCCGTGGCGGGAATACCGCCCTCGTCTAAGGTCAGGGCCACCACCACGCCGCCGTATTTTTTCACCAGCGGAAGGATGGCGTGCATGCTCTCCTCCTTGCCGTTGACCGAATTGATCAGCGCCTTGCCGTTGTAGCGGCGCAGGGCGCTTTCCATCGCGGCCGGGTCGGCCGTGTCGATCACCAGCGGCAGGGAAAGGACCGCCTGCAGCTCGCAGACCGCGTTCGTCAGCACCGCGCGCTCGTCAATGCCCGGCAGGCCCACGTTCACGTCCAGCAGGTGGGCACCCGCCTCCTGCTGGCGAAGCCCCTCGTTCAGAATATAGTCGGTGTCGCCGGCAAGCAGCGCCTCCTTAAAGCGCTTTTTGCCGGTCGGGTTGATCCGCTCGCCGATCAAGAGGGGCGCACGGCCAAAGCACAGGGCGTGGGTGTAGGAGGAAACTACCGTGTCGCTCTTGGCGCTCACCGGCATCGGTGCCAGCCCGCGCACCCGCTCGCTAAGGGCGCGGATATAGTCGGGTGTGGTGCCGCAGCAGCCGCCCGCCACGCGCACACCGCGTGCGATCAGATCGGCCACCTCGTCGGCAAACTCGTTTGGCAGCACGTCGTATACGGTCTTTCCGTCCCGCGCCACCGGCAGCCCGGCGTTCGGCTTCAGCACCACCGGCAGCGAGGAAGCAGACAGCAGCTCCTCGATCACCGGGCGCAGCTGCCGTGGCCCCAGCGAGCAGTTGGCACCGATGGCCGCAGCCCCCATGCCCTCCAGCATGGCAGCCATGGCAGCGGGGGTTGCCCCGGTCATCAGCTTGCCGTCCTCGCCGTAGGCGTTGGTCACGATCACGGGCAGGTCACATTCCTCCCGTGCCGCCAGCAGCGCCGCCTTGGTCTCGTAGCTGTCGTTCATCGTCTCAATGGTGATCAGATCGACCCCGGCGGCCACGCCACGGCGTATCGTTTCCCGGAACAGGGAAACGGCATCCACAAAATCCAGGTGGCCGTACGGCCGCAGCAGGCGACCAGAGGGGCCGATATCCAGCGCTACGAACCGCTCGCCGGGCAGCCGGCAGGCTGCCTGTGCCGCGCGCGCGTTCTCCACCGCCGCAGGAATGATCTCGTCAAGTTCCGCCGCCGAAAAATGCAGCAGGTTGGCGCCAAAGGTGTTGGTGTTCACCACGTGGCTGCCCGCTTCAAAATAGGCCTGGTGAATGGCACGCACATCCTCCCTGTGCGAAAGGCTCCAGCGCTCGGGCTGCTCGCCCGGCTGCAGGCCGCGTGCCTGTAGCAGCGTGCCCATGCCCCCGTCTAAGATGACAAGATGGCTTGCAAGAAAGTCAGAAAAGCTCATACCTTATTTCCCCAAAATGTCCGAAAGGTTGGCCATGATCTTCTCGGCCACCTCCGGCTTGTTCATCGAATATACGTGCACGTTGCGAATGCCGTTGGCATACAGGTCAATGATCTGGTCGGTCGCGTAGGCAATGCCGGCCTGCTTCATAGCGGCCGCGTCATGGCCAAACTTGTCCACCAAGCTCTTAAAGCGCTGCGGCATAAACGAGCCCGAGAGCTTGATCGCCCGCTCGATCTGGTTGGCATTCGTGATCGGCATAATGCCCGGCATCACCGGCACCGTAATGCCCGCCTCGCGGATCTTGTATAGAAAGTTGTAGAGCAGGTTGTTATCAAAAAACATCTGCGTGGTCAGAAAATCGCAGCCGGCCTCCACCTTCTCGCGCAGGTGCTTGATGTCCTCGCGCTGGTCGCTGCTCTCGGGGTGAATCTCCGGGTAGCAGGCACCGCCAATGCAAAGATCCTCGCCCGCCTCACGCAGCTCGCGCACCAGGTCGATGGCGTAGCGGTAATCCCAGCGCGAGCGATCTTCGTTCTCCCGCCCGGCAGGAATATCCCCACGCAGGGCCATAATATTTTGTATGCCCGCCGCGCGAATGGCCGCGATCTTCTCGCGCACCGTCTCGCGGGTAGAGGAAACGCAGGTCAGGTGCGCGAGCGAGGGCACGCCAAAGCGCTCCTTGATCCCACGCGCGATGTCCAGCGTGTATTGGCTGGTGCCGCCGCCGGCACCGTAGGTCACGCTCATAAAGGCCGGGCGCAGGCTGGCGATCTCGCCGCAGGCCGCCTTCACGCTTTCAAAGTTGCTCTCCGTCTTGGGTGGAAAGACCTCAAAGGAGATCGACAGGGTATCCTTTTTCAGCAGATCAATAATCTTCATGTAAAAAACCTCGTTGTTTGATGCTTTTATTATACTACGCCGGATAGTGGATTGCAAGGTGCTTACCTAAAAAACCGAACCAACAGCCCGTGCGGCAGCAGCTTGGCCGCCACGGCGGCCAGCTTCATCGCCGCCGTGGGCAGAACCACCGCCCGGCCTCGCTTGGCCCCACGCAGGGCGGCGCGTACCACCACCGCCGGCTGCACCACGTATTTCTTCTTGCCCCGTGGCATGGGCGCGTGGCGTGCGGCCGTTTCTAAAAACGGGGTGTCTACCGGCCCGGGGCAAACCGCCGTCACGGTAATGCCGCGCTCGCGCAGCTCGCGCCCCAGCGCGCGGGAAAGCGAAAGCACGTAGGCCTTGCTTGCCGCGTAAACGGCAAAGCCCGGCTGCGGCAAAAGGGCCGCGGCGCTTGCCAGCGTCAGAATATGCGACCCCCTTGCCATATAGGGCAGGGCAGTCTCGATCAGGGCACTCAGCGCGATGCAGTTCAGCGTCACCGTCTCGCGCATCTCGCCCTCGCTCAGCGCGGCAAATTCGCCCATATAGCCAACCCCCGCCGCCGCCACCAGCCAAGAAATGTGGCCGCCTGCCTCGCTCAGTTCCCCTCGCAGCACATCAAAGGCCTCGGCCCGCATCAGGTCCAGTGGCAGAATGCGCGTGGCAGCGCCGCCAAGCGTGGCGGCCACGGCCCGCAGCCTTTCTTCATGGCGGCCAAGCAGCCACAGCTCGTCCACCTCGCCGCCGGCGGCCAGGGCGCAGGCAAGCGCCCGCCCTATGCCGCTGCTGGCACCGCTGATCAGGGCAATCTTCATCTCTCTTCTCCTTTATCGCTTGGGCGGCAGGCCGGCACATATAAAGTCGCCTGTCTCGCCCAAGATCGCTCTTGCTTGCTTTTCAAATTCCGCTACGTCACCGCTGGTATACAGTCGGCATTGCCCACGCCCCGCACACAGGGTGGGCGGCAGCGCCGCCGCCGTGGCCAAGGCCGCCTCGCGCGCCCCGTCTACGATCGCCACGCCCGGCAGCGCCGCGCCTATCTCGCCCGCCAGGCGCGAAAAATGCGTGCAGCCCAGCGCCACAAGCCCGGCGCCAAAGGCGCGCACCGGCTCTAACAGCCGGTCGATCTCGCAGGTGTCCGTGCGCCCGCTCTCAGCCATCTCTACCAACGTCGGGCAGGAGAGTGACAGCACCTCGGCGCCGCACCCCTCGCGTATCAGCCCGGAAAGCAGCCCGGCCTCTACCGTTCTCTTGGTGGCCAGCAGCGCCACGCGGCAGCCCGCTCGGCCGCCCGCCTCCCGGCAGACGGCGGCAGCAAGCGGCTCGACCACCCCCATCAGCGGCAGCGCCGTCTCTTGCCGCAGCGCTCCCAGCACGGTAGAGCTTACCGTGCCGCAGGCCGCCAGAACAGCCCCGGCACCCTGCCCGCGCAAAAGCGCGATCGCCCGGCGCGAAAGGGCCAGCAGCTCCCAGCCCTCGCGCCCACCGTAGGGCAGGTTGCGCGTGTCACCGAAATATACGTAATCCGCCCGTGGCAGGCAGGCGCGCAGCGCGCGCAGCACGCATAGCCCGCCCACGCCGCTGTCAAACAGGCCGATCACGGTCTCGCCCCCGCGATCAGGGTGTCTAACAGCTCGCCCATCGTGCGCCCCTCGGTCAGTAGCCGTGGGAACATGCTGATCGGCGTAAAGCCCGGCAGGGTATTGATCTCGTTAAAATACAGCTGCTGCGTGCCCCGCGTGAGAAAGAAATCTACCCGCACACCCCCGCGGCAGCCAAGCAGCTCAAATAGGCGCCCGGCATAGTCCCGCACCCGCCGCTCCTCCCAGGGGGAAAGCGCGGCCGGCACCGTCAGGGTCGCGCCGGTGTCACCGTATTTGGCCTCATAGCTGTAAAAATCCCCCTTCGGCGGGGTGATCTCGCCCGGGCGAGAGATCTCAAGGCCGCATTCGGTCTTTAGCACCGCCACCTCGATCTCCCTGGCTGTCAGATAGCTCTCGGCCAGCACGCAGTCGTCTATGCGTGCCGCCTCGGCTAAGGCCTGCGGCAGCTCAGCCGCCCGCTCTACCCGCGCCGCCCCTACCGAGGAGCCTGAGCGGCAGGGCTTGATAAAGATCGGATAGCGCAGGCTGCCCTCAATCAGCCGCCTTGCCTGTGCCGCGTTGCGCAGCGTGTCGCCGCTAAGAGAGACCCAGGGTACCACCGGAATACCGGCAGAGCGCGCCAGCAGCTTGCAGGTCGCCTTGTTCATCCCCACGGCGCTTGCTTCGGTCTCGCACCCCACGTAGGGGATGCCGGAAAGGGCAAAAAGCCCCTGCATCCGCCCGTCCTCACCGTATTGGCCGTGCAGCACGGGCAGCAGCACGTCGGGCAATATCCGCCGCACCGCCTCGCCCGGGCGAAAGAGCCATAGCCCCGGCATGCCGCGGTCGGGTGAAAGAAAGCAGGGAAAGGAACGCCCCTGCCAGCTGTCATGTTCAATGGCATCCGCCCCGGCCTCGGTCAGCAGCCAATGCCCGGCACGGTCTATGCCCACCGTGTAGATCTCGTATTTCTCTCGGCTGAGCGCCCGCAGTACCGCCGCCGCCGAGGAAAGAGATACGGCGTATTCCTGCGATGCCCCGCCAAAAAACAGGGCCAGCTTGGTTTTCGTATCATCATCCCCTTTCTCTGCCATATTATGCAGGAAAAGGGGGAAAAGTTAATGCCTTCTTGTCAGTATAGCCACGCGGTCCAGGCCGCTAAGATCCCGCTCGATCACGCAGTCAAAGCCGCCCTCGGCCGCAAGCGAACGCAGGGCATCCCCCTGCCGCCAGCCGATCTCAAATACAAATTGCCCACCCTCCTTCAAAAAGGGAGCAAAGGCGCCGATAAACCGGCGGTAAAAGACCAGCCCGTCCTCGCCGCCAAGAAAGGCACAAAGCGGCTCGTGGTGTAGTTCGGGTGCCACTGCCTGCCACTCCTCATCCGTTACGTAGGGCGGGTTAGAAAGGATCATGTCGTACTGCCGCGCCAATCGGTCGCAGACCAGTAGGTCAGCCTCGTACAGGCACAGGCGGTCAGACACGCCGTTTTCGCGCGCGTTCTCCCGCGCCAGCGCCAGTGCCTCGCCCGAAAGCTCGTAGCCGTCCGCCGTAGCGTCCGGCCGGTGGCAAAGGGTCGAAATAGCAATACAGCCGCTGCCGGTGCAAAGATCGGCAAAGCAGCCGCCGCGCGCAAGCGTGGCGATCGCGTGCTCCACCAGCAGCTCGGTCTCCGGTCGTGGGATCAGGCAGGCGGGTGAAACGCGATAGCGCTCGTCATAAAACCACGCCTCGCCTAAAATATAGGAAAGCGGCTCGCGCGCCTCTCGCCGCGCAAGGGCAGAAAGCAGGGCGGGGGCGGAACAATCCGCCCCCGGCTCGGCCAAAGCAGCCGCGCGGCTCATGCCGGAAAAATGGCAAAACAGCCGCTTGGCCTCCTCCTCGGCCTCCTCAATGCCCGCCGCACGCAGGCGCGCGCAAAGCTCCGCGCGCGTCATCCCTCAGCCTCGGCGGTCGGCTCCGCCGTGTCAGAAACCTCGCTTGCCGGCGCTGCCGCCTCCGTCACAACGTCAAAGCCGGGAAATTCCTCCGGCAGGGCAGCCTTGAGCGAGGTGATCGCCACCTCCAGCATGCCGTCATCCGGCTCGCGCGTGGTCAGGTTCTGCATCCAGATGCCGGGCGCCGAAAGAATACGGGTCAGCAGGTTCTGGTGCTTGCCCGCGTACATAATAAATTCAAAGCCCAGCCCCACCACCACCGGCAAGAGCAGCAGGCGGATCAGGGTGTACAGCCACTTCATATCTATGATCGAGGCCGGCAGCACGTAGCGCAGCAAAATACCGATCGCCACGCCGAGCAGGATCATCACAAACATAAAGCTGGTGCCGCAGCGCGGGTGAAAACGGGAATGCTTGCGCGCATTCTCGGGCGTCAGCTCCTCGCCCGCCTCATAGCAGGCAATTGATTTGTGCTCCGCGCCGTGGTACATAAAGGTGCGCTTAATGTCCGGGATCAGCGAGACCAGCCAGATGTACAGCACGAAAATGCCCACCTTCATGCCACCCTCGATCAAGCCCTCCTGCCAGCCAACAAAGGTGTAGCCGGATAGCCATTCGATCAGGTCAACGCACTTGCTCGGCAGATAAAGGAATAGTCCCACCGCCAGCAAAACGCCCAGCACCATGGCAATACCCGTTACAATGTCAAACAGGTTGATACCCAGGTGCTTCTTCAGCCACTTTTCAAATCTTCCTTCCTCCTCCACCTCACCGTAGGCCTCGGCACTCAGGTTCATGGTGTGCATCGAAAGGGACATTGATTCGATAAAATTCACCACGCCGCGTAAAAGCGGCAGGCCGCAGATCTTGTATTTCTTGCGCAGCGGCACGTGCTTTTCCCGCGTCAGCGTCAGGCTGCCGTCCGTCTTGCGGCAGGTAACGGCCACGTCCTCGCCCGCGCGCATCATCACGCCCTCGATCAGCGCACCGCCGCCCACGCGCCCAAGGCGAGAGGGGCAGGCTGCTTGGTTTTCTTTTTTTGCCATGTTTTCTTCCTTTCTATATAGGGCGCCGTCAGGCGCCGGGTACGTGTCTTTCTTCCTTTTATAAGTATAGCACACTTTCGCGCCAAAATAAAGACGTGGTGTAAACATTTTTGCCACGCCGTCACCCCTTTTGCTATAAAAAGCGTTTATCGCAAACCGTCTTGCAATAAAAAACTGAAATTTTATGAAATTTTTTTCAAAAAACGCTTGACAAACGGATTTGGATTTAGTATAATAGCAAAGCACCTCGCGGGAAGAACGCTTTCGGCAAGGGGCGCCACGGTAGGGAACCGGGAAGTCGATAAAAATTTTTTGAAAAACTTTCAAAAAGGTATTGACAAAGGGTTGACGAAGTGGTATAATAAAAAAGTCGCAGGCACGAAGGGATTGCCCGGAGAGCGGCGGCGATCGGTCTTTGAAAATTGAACAACAGAATTTCTAAAGCACTGAAAAGTGCGATGGAATCTCGTTAAAACACATTGAGTAAACTCAAAAAGTAAGAGAAGCTTGGAAAAGCAGCTCTAAAAAAGGATTTACCCGGC